>CANHOY010000103.1 GCA_947462495.1 Bacteroidota bacterium | reverse complement strand
TTATGTAAATTCATTGTGGGAAAAGCAATTGAATCCATTTAACGGAGATGCGATGAATGCCTATTCTGACGGGCCTATCAATGATAAACAAATGGGTAAATTTTATGAATTAGAAAGCTCCTCCCCTGCGATGTCCTTAGCACCGGGTGTTAGCCAAACACATATTCATAGATCCATTCACCTTAAAGGAGATACTAAAGAATTAGAGGCGATTACTCAGAAATTATTTGGTGTTTCGTTAAAAGAATTGAATTTTTAACATAAAATTCCATCCTTCTAAATCATCCTATAATTGAATTCCATTTACTATTTTATATATTTCTTTAACATTTAGCTTCCTTATTGGACACTAAGCATAATTGAACGATCTGATTTAAATTAATTCTGATTATAATCATAGGTATCTACTGATATTTATCATTATAAATAACCCATACAATATTTAATTTAGCTATTCAAAATAAAGCAATTATGAAAAAAGCACATCATCTACTTGAAATAAAGCCTTACCATTTTAATACCATTAAACCCAATGACAGTGTATTGGATGCTCTAGAACTAATGGGAGAGAAAGACTTAGATTTTGTAATCGTAATAGAGGATAATAATTATTATGGAATTTTAACGGAAAGTGCTTGTGTAAAATCGTTCATTTCAAATGGTGAAAACACTAAAAATATAAAAGCAAAAGAAATTATGATTAATGGTTTACCAATTGTTAATTATGACGACACTATTGAAACTTGTTTAAATACTTTAATCATTCACAATGTGATTTATCTCCCTGTTTTTGACAACTTTTCTTTTTGTGGTATTATCACCATGCATGATTTAGTAAAAGAAATTCAAAATTCAAATATTCAGTTTGTAATTGAGCCCGAATATAATTATGCGTAATACTCTAAATTCATTTTTATGCATTGGTTAACTATTTGCATTATTATATTATTCGCAATCTTATTTATTGCCATTTTAGTTAAATTGAATAGGAAAGATGAAAAACAATATGAAGAAGAAATGAATCAAACCTACCCTCATTCAACAGATGCAATTAAAGACATCGAAGCGGAAGAGTTTTTATAGCTATAGGCTACTCCCTATTTCGTTTAAGGTTTGAAAATCAACCACTTACTTTTTAAAGGTGAGTGGTTTTTTTGTATCTATTTCTAATACTCAAATAGGAAATATATTTAATGTTCAAATCAAAATCATTGATCAGAAATCAGAACAAAGTGGTATTTTCAAGCATAATATCAATGAACGTAAATTCATCGTCCAAGCTACATGAATCACAAGGAAAATTTTGGCAAGAGTATTAATTAGTACACTAGCCTTTTCCATTATAAATACTCGATAAAATGAAGACAGAACAAAAAATTGCAGTTGTAACAGGAGGCGCATCTGGTATTGGGTTAGCCATAGCTCAAAAATTTGTAAAAGAAAATATTACCTGTATCATTATTGGAAGAGATGCCGATAAATTAAAAAGTGCAAAAGAATCATTGGGAGAATTATGTTTCCCATTTGCCTTTGACTTAAATAACCTGGAATCCATTCCAACCCTCATTAAAGAAATTGAATCAAAATTTGGTAAAATAGATATTCTAGTGAATAATGCTGGCATCAATTTAAAAAAAGATTTTACAGAAGTGACTGATGAAGATTTTCAAAGTATACTGCACACTAATGTTGCTTCTGTATTTTCTATAGCTAGAGAAGTAGTTAAAGTAATGCTTAAAAACTCTGGTGGTGCTATTATCAACATTAGTTCTATGGCATCACAATATGGAATTCCTAAAGTCATTGCCTATACTGCATCAAAATCGGCCATTGAAGGAATGACAAGAGCCATGGCAGTCGAACTTTCTCCAGCAGGAATAAGAGTGAATTGCATTGCCCCTGGTTTTATTGAAACTGCAATGAGTGCTAAAGCATTAAATAATGACCCAGAGCGAAAAAAGAAAGTCATTGGGCGAACTCCAATGGGGCATTTAGGCAATCCATTAGATGTTGCCGATGCTGCTTATTACCTCTCTAGTGAATCAGCAAAATATATTACAGGCGTGATTCTCCCAGTGGATGGAGGTAATTCCATTGGTTTTTAAAAATTTAAATCTTCATTAATTAAAATTTAAAAATGAAACATATTTGCTTTTTACTTACGCTAATAACATTATTGAATCTCCCAGTATTTTCACAAATAACCATTATCGATCATTCATTGGCGAATAGTACTCCAATTTCAACCAAAGCCCAACTTACTTATATCTATACCGATTCTTCTGACGATTGGTTAATTCAAAAGTCTGCAGAATTCTTACAACAAGATATTGAATTAGTTACTTCAAAAAAGCCAATCATTATTCATGACCTAAGTATTGCTAAAAATAATCTAATTATTATAGGCAGTATTCAAAAATCAATAACTATTCGAAATTTAGTTGCTTCCAAAAAAATAAATATAGAGCCATTAATAAATAAATGGGAGGCTTTTCAAATTTCAACAATACAAAATCTTACAAAAGATATTCACTCTGCATTAATCATAACCGGAAGTGATAAAAGAGGTACAGCGTATGCAGTATTTGAAGTATCTAAACAAATTGGTGTTTCGCCTTGGTATTGGTGGGCCGACGTTCCTTCAAAAAAGAAAAAAGAGATTTTTATATCTAATGGGGTTTATAATTATAATTCACCTTCTGTAAAATATCGTGGGATTTTTATTAATGATGAAGCCCCTGCCTTTGCAGGATGGACTAGAGAGAAATTTGGTGGCTTTAATCATCTTGTTTATGAAAAGATGTTTGAATTACTCCTAAGATTAAAAGCCAACTATTTATGGCCTGCTATGTGGGGGAATGCATTTAATGATGATGATAAAGCAAACCCTATTTTAGCGGATCAATATGGAATTGTTATGGGAACATCTCATCATGAACCTATGTTACGTGCGCAACAAGAATGGAAAAAATACGGGAGTGGCTCGTGGAATTACAACAATAATGACTCAGTATTACGAAGCTTCTGGAAAAAAGGAATTCAAAATATGGGAACACACGAAAGTATTGTTACTATAGGGATGCGTGGCGATGGTGATGAACCAATGACTCAAGGCACTGCCATTTCTCTTTTAGAAAAAATAGTAGCTGATCAAAGAAAAATTATAGAAGAGATAACGCATCAGCCAGCTGAAAAACAACCACAACTTTGGGCATTATACAAAGAAGTACAAGACTATTATGATAAAGGGATGCGGGTTCCTGATGATATCACTTTATTATTATGTGATGACAACTGGGGCAATATTCGAAAACTACCAAAATTAGGAGATCCAAAAAGAGCAGGGGGGTATGGAATTTATTACCATTTTGATTACGTGGGCGATCCTCGAAATTACAAGTGGCTAAATACCAATAATATTTCACGTGTTTGGGAGCAAATGCATTTGGCATATGAATATGGGGTAGATAAAATATGGATTGTAAATGTCGGCGATTTGAAACCTATGGAATTTCCCATTAGTTTCTTTTTAGATTATGCTTGGGATACTAAGAAATGGAATGAAGATAATATAATGAATTATTACACACTATGGGCGAAAGAACAATTCGGTAATACTTATGCGAAAGAAATCGGCCACATCATTGAAAGGTATTCACAACTAAGCGCTAGAAAAAAACCAGAGTTAATTAATTCAACAACCTATAGTTTACAAAATTATAATGAAGCTCTTAACCTTACCAATGATTTTCAAAAATTACTAGTGGACGCCGAAAATGTAAATTTAAAAATTGGGGCTGAATACAAAGACGCCTATTTTGAATTAGTACTACATCCAGTAAAAGCATTAAATACACTTATACAGTTATATACAACTGTCGAAAAAAATAAATTGGCTGCAAAAAACTTTCAGTCAAATACCAATCAATTAGCTGATCTCGCAAAACAACTTTACAAAAAAGATTCCTTAATTTCTGTCGAATATCATCAAATTGCCAAGGGCAAATGGAATCACATGATGGATCAAACACATATAGGATATACTTATTGGCAGCAACCGGAAATAAATAAGATGCCAGAAGTAACCTATTTGAATACTGAGGTAATAAGGCCCGCCATTGCAAAGATTAAAGAGAACAGCATCTCTGCAAAATCAATAATTCCAAAAAATAGTAAAGGCCATGTTTTTTTTGAGCAAAATGGATATATATCAATCAATGCAGAAAATTATTCCAATGCAATAACAAATTCAATAATTAAATGGAAAACAATACCCAATATTGGAAGAAACAGTTCAGGGGTAACTACGTTTCCAGTAACAGCACCTTCTTCTATTATTTCCAGCAGATCGCCCCATTTGCAATATGTAGTTTATACATATGATACTGGTTTAATTAAAATAAATAGCTATTTCTCCCCAACATTAAACTTTCAAAATACCGATGGCTTAAAATGTGCAATTTCTGTTGATGAAGAAGCACCTCAAATTATTAATATCAATGATGGATTAACCAATGCATCCACATGGGGTAATTGGGTGGCGAATAATGTTATTACTAAAACAACCGCTCATCATATTAAAACTGCAGGAAAGCATGTGATTAAATTTTGGATGGTAGATTCAGGTATTGTTTTACAAAAAATTATTACAGATTTGGGCGGATTAAAAGAAAGTTATTTAGGCCCAAGCGAAACCAGCATAAAAATAAATCTAAAATAATGAAACCAGCGAAAATTATTCTATGTACTTGTGTTTTATTATTAAGTAGCCTTATAGCTTTTACACAAGTGCGTTTACCTAAATTAATTAGAGATAGTATGATCTTGCAAAGAGATGAGCCTATTAAAATTTGGGGTTGGGCCGCAAAAAATGAAAAAATAAAAGTAGAATTTAATCATAAAACTTACAAAGCAATTACTGATATAAATGGGAAATGGAATATTCTTTTACCTCCAACAAAAGCCGGGGGGCCCTATACCATTACTATTGCAGCTTCTAACTCAATTACTTTAAAGGAAATATTATTTGGAGATGTATGGGTATGTGCTGGGCAGTCCAACATGGTGCACCAAATGGAACTACATAGTGTATTATATGAAGATGAGATTGCTAAAGCCAACTACCCCGATATAAGACATTATTGGGTACCTACTGCTACAAACTTGCAAGAACCTAAAGACGATTTGTCTTATGGTTACTGGAAGTCCGCCAATCCAAAAAATGTTTTGCAATTTTCGGCAGTGGCCTATTTTTTTGCAAAAAAAGTGTATGAAAAGTTTCATATTCCCATTGGATTAATTAATGCCAGTGTGGGCGGATCCCCCATCGAAACTTGGATTAGCGAAGAAGGGTTTAAAGACTTTTCAATAATTCAAAATAAAATTCAAATTAATAAAGACACTGCTTACGTTAATGGTTTGAATAGGAATGTATTGCCTATTGCCGTTGTTGGTAATAAGGATCATGGGCTTATAGAAAAATGGTATGACTTAAAATACACACCTAAAGGCTGGCACACGATTAATGTTCCTGGTTATTGGGAAGATCAAGGTATTAAAGATTTAGATGGTATTGTTTGGTACAGAAAAGAAATAGAAGTGCCAAAAATAATGAACAACAAAAGTGCCCGTCTATTTTTAGGCAGAATTGTTGATGCTGATATGGTATATGTAAATGGCATTCCAATAGGAAGCACCGCCTACCAATATCCTCAAAGAAGATATACTATTCCTGCAGGTTTATTACACGAGGGAAAAAATTTATTGGTAATCAAAGTTCAGAATAATGCTGGCAAAGGTGGTTTTGTTCCCGATAAGCCCTATTATTTTTTTGCAGACAAAGATACGATTGACTTAAAAGGATATTGGCAATATAAAGTAGGAGAAGTTTTTCCACCTAAAAAGAGCGTCAATACCAGTGCTGTGACTTTTAATCCACAAAGCCAACCAACCGCCTTTTATAATGCAATGATTGCCCCACTCATTAAGTATAACTGTAAGGGTTTTTTATGGTATCAGGGCGAATCAAATATCGGTAACCAGTATGAATATGAAAAATTGCAAGCTGCTTTAATAAACGATTGGAGAAAAAAATGGGAAGCCCCCAATGCTCCTTTTTTATACGCACAGTTACCCGGTTTTATGGAAATGAATTATTCCCCTGTGGAAAGTCAATGGGCCCATTTAAGAGAAGCACAATTAAATACTTTATCAATGTCTAATACGGGTATGGCAGTTACCATTGATTTGGGAGAATGGAATGATATACATCCAGACAAGAAAAAAGAAGT
>CANHOY010000102.1 GCA_947462495.1 Bacteroidota bacterium | reverse complement strand
GGCAAACTAGAGAGAATGACTCTTTTTTGACTCATACTTACATTTTTTCTTGCTGTTTCATATAAGTCGTCATCAATTTTTGAATTGACAAAATCTCTTTCAAATTGTGCACGAGTGGGTCTTGGCTTTAAAATGGTAGCAGGTAAGAAATTGGTATCATTGACCAATAATTGTATAACACTATATTGATTGCCTTCTAATTTAAGGGGAATAAGAATGGTTCTATCTTTAAATCCAACAGACGAAAAAGTAATACGCTCCCCTTTATTTACAGCGATGGAAAATACACCGTCATTATTGGTAATGGTTCCTCTTCCTTTTTTTTCAACCACCACACTAGCAAATGGAACCGCTTTTAAACTATCTGCAGTCATAATGACTCCATATAGTTGAACTACAGAATCGCGATAGATATCCACCTCTTGAGCTATAACAGCTTGTTTTTTCAAGCAGATCAAGGCAATCGAAATTATTAAAATACGCTTTCTCATGTAGATGCAAATTTAAGTCTCCTAGTTTAAATATACGAACACAATTTTTTAAAGAAATGTGCAAATTTTAGGGCAAAATGGGATATTCTGCCTTGTAAAAGAGCAAAATAAGTGCAATGAGCGTTAACTTTGCAAGGATCTATTTTATTTAACAAAAACTTTCAAAATGACCGAGGCGGAAATATTAAAAGCATTGAGTAATGTGCAAGAACCAGACTTAGGAAAGGACTTGGTTACCCTAAATATGATCAAAGACTTAAAAGTAGAAGGCAATGAAGTTAGTTTTACTATCGTGCTTACCACTCCAGCTTGTCCAATGAAAGATTTAATGAAAAATGCCTGTGAAAATGCGATTAAATTACTAGTAAATAAAGCGGCCATCATTAAAGTTGATTTTACTTCCAATACCACCAGTTTAAGGAAGGATGAACAAAAGGTATTAGCCAATGTTAAAAATATTATAGCAGTAGTGAGTGGAAAAGGGGGTGTTGGTAAAAGTACCGTTTCAGCTAATTTGGCTTTGGCATTGGCCGAAGGGGGTGCGAAAGTGGGTTTAATGGACGCTGATATTTATGGGCCAAGTGTGCCCATCATGTTTGGTGTAAGAGGACAAAGGCCCTTGATGAAAGACGAAGAAGGTAAAGGAATAATTTTACCTCTTGAAAAATTTGGAATTAAATTAATGAGCATTGGTTTATTGGTGGATGAAAAAGATGCGGTGGTTTGGAGAGGCCCAATGGCTTCTAGTGCTATAAGACAATTCATTACCGATGTGGATTGGGGCGAGTTAGATTATCTAGTGATTGATATGCCACCGGGCACGGGCGATATTCATTTAACTATTATGCAAACCGTTCCGGTAACTGGAGTAGTGATTGTAACAACCCCTCAAACAGTGGCATTGGCAGATGCTAAAAAAGCAATTGCCATGTTTGGTCAAGCAAATATTCAAGTTCCTGTTATTGGCCTTATTGAAAATATGGCTTACTTCACACCAGCAGAATTGCCTACAAATAAATATTATTTATTCGGGAAAGAAGGAGGCAGAAATTTAGCCTCTGAATATGATTTACCATTTTTAGGAGAAATTCCTTTGGTCCAATCAATTAGAGAAGGTGGTGATGAAGGGGTGCCTGCCATGGTGGGTAAAGAAGAAATTGCCAAGAATGCTTTAAGGGCAGTTGTTTCCAATGCTGTTAGACAAATAGCCATTAGAAATGCCAACATGCCAAAAACACAAACCATTTCAGTAGCTTAACATGCCTAATAAAATTATCATTGCTATTGATGGATACTCTTCTTGCGGTAAAAGCACTTTAGCGAAAGCGCTGGCTGCTAAATTGGAATATGTTTTTATTGACACTGGAGCGATGTATCGCGCCGTAGCGCTTTATTTTTTAAGAAATAATATTCCCTTTGATGACGAAGAAGCTATTGCTACAGCATTGAAAAAAATTAGTTTGAATTTTAGTTACAATGCAGCTTCACTAAAAAGTGATATGATTTTAAACGACGAAAATGTAGAAGCTGAAATTAGAGAAATGGCAGTGAGTCAAAAAGTAAGTGAAGTAGCGGCTATTGGGGCAGTTAGAGATTTCGCAGTAGCACAACAACAGGCCATGGGAGAAAAAAAAGGAATTGTAATGGATGGTAGAGATATTGGAACAGTTGTATTCCCTACTGCAGCACTTAAAATATTTGTCACTGCAGACCCTGCCATTCGAGTGGAAAGGCGTTTTTTAGAATTGCAATTGACTAATCCAGCAATTAGTAAAGAAGAGATTGCGGCTAACTTACAACACCGTGATTTACTGGATACCACCAGAGAAAGAAGTCCATTGAGACAAGCGGCAGATGCGAAAGTGTTGGATAATTCAACCATGAACAGAGAAGAGCAATTTGAGCTGGCCTTACAATGGGCCTTGACTATAATTAGTGAAACAAATAGTTAGTTCCTTAGGAAATCCAGGCAGCACCTACTTCTTCTAACTTCTCATCTAATTCATAAAAACTTACTATTTTTCTTATCACCGACTCTACGACAATATCTGGGCAGCTGGCTCCACTGGTCATTAAAATAGAAACTGGAGTTTTATTAGGTAAATAATCATTTACTAATTCAGATTGTTTGGTGATCCAATTGCTGCGTATAATTTGATGACGATCTATTATTCTATTCGCATCATCAATAAAATAAGTAGGTAACTTTCTTTCACAAAGTTCCACTAAATGCGAACTATTGCTGCTGTTTTTACCACCCATAACTATGGCAATATCGGCCGCTTGTTCTAGTAGTCCCACCACTGCAGATTGATTGTCATTGGTAGCATAACATAAAGTATCTCTGGTATCAGCAAAATGCTCGCTGCTATTTTCTTTTCCAAACTTGGTGGAAATAATATTTTTTAAGTAATCCGAAATGGCTTGCGTGTCGCTGGCTAATTGAGTTGTTTGATTAATAACGCCTATTTTTTCAAAATGTATAGCTGGGTCAAAACTTTCATTGTATCTATTTTTAAAATAGGTACTAAAATCGGTCAATGGCAATTCACCTAAAATAAATTTTCCTAGAACAATGGCTTCCTCCATATCATTAACAATAAGAGTAGGGGTTTTGTCGGCAGCATGTGAAAAAGTAGCTCTTGTTTCTTCATGCTTTGGCTTGCCATGTATAATGATGGTAAATCCTTTTTTAGCAATTTGATCTCCGCGGTTCCATACTTTTTCTACAAATGGACAAGTAGTATTGTATTTTTGAATTTCAATTCCAATTTTATTAATTTTTGCTTCTAATTCTAAAGTGGTTCCAAAAGCAGGAATAATGACCACATCTTCTTTGGTTAATGTTTTTAATGAAATTATTTCATTACCATTAGTGTCTTGTAAGAATTGCACTCCCTTTTTTAATAAATCTTCATTCACTTGGGGGTTATGTATCATTTCACTCAACAGATAAATTCTTTTTCCTTTATTTTCTTCAATGGTTCTATAGGCAATATCAATTGCATTTTCTACTCCATAACAAAATCCAAAATGGCGAGCTAAATAAAACTTCAAATGGCCTAAATCAATTAAGGTAGGACTAAAGTCTTTTTTAAGCTTATCTTCTTCTTTCCTTTTTTGCTTAATAGCACTTATTAAATTGCTCCGATAGCCGTTAGGCACCTCAAAATGCTTCATCTTTTTACTTTTAGGGTATTACAGGTACAAAAATACATCCTTCGCTTGTTTTTACCCTATTTTTCGTGCATTCTTAGTATAAATCTAATTGATACTCCCTAGTACAACTTATCTTTGCGCCATGAATTACGTTTCTGTAGAAGGCTTGACTAAAAGTTATGGCATATATCCTTTGTTTAAAGGCATTAGTTTTAATATCAATGAAGGCGATCGTATTGCGTTAATTGCTAGAAATGGAGTAGGAAAAACCACTCTTTTACGCATATTGGCAGGGAAAGAAGTGCCAGATGCGGGTACCGCAAAAATCCACAAAGACGTTCATTTGGTTTTATTTGAACAAGACCCTCAGTTTATAGAGTCGGCGAGCATCACTCAAAACTTATTTAATCAGGATCATCCCATGATGAAGGCCATAAGTAATTACGAAATGGCGATGGAAACGGAAGATGAAAATTTGATTACTGATGCCATAATGGAGATGGAAGAAAGAAGCGCCTGGGATTTTGAGTCCAAGGTGAAAACTATTTTAACACAACTAAATATTCATCACCTAGAGCAACCGGTATCTAAATTGAGTGGGGGGCAACGTAAAAGAGTTTCCTTGGCTAAGACCTTAATTCAAATTGGATTTGAGCCTAAGCATGTTTTGTTGTTAATGGATGAGCCTACCAATCACTTAGATTTAAATATGATTGAGTGGTTGGAAAATTATTTGGAACAAGAAAAGGTAACCTTATTATTGGTATCGCATGATCGGTACTTTTTAGAATCGGTGACGGATGAAATATGGGAATTGGAAAGAGAGAATTTATATTCTTACAAAGGAGACTATGAAAATTATTTAGAAAAGAAAGCAGCAAGAATAGAATCTGAATTGGCGAGTATTGATAAGGCAAAAAATACGTTTAGAAAAGAATTGGAATGGATGCGCAAGCAACCCAAAGCCAGAACCACTAAAAGTAAAAGCAGGCAAGATAATTTTTATGAGGTGGAAGCCAAGGCCAAGCAAAAAATTGATGATACTAATTTGCAGCTAGACATGAAAATGACTAGACTAGGTGGAAAAATTATCGAAGCAAAAAAAGTATACAAGTCCTATGGAGATACTGTGGTATTAAAAGGGTTTGATTATACGTTTAGCAAAGGAGAACGTATTGGAATTGTGGGTAAGAATGGAGTGGGCAAAAGTACTTTTTTACAAATTTTACAAGGCATTACACAACCAGACAGTGGTAAGATAAATGTAGGGGACACTATCGTTTTTGGTCACTTTTCTCAAGAAGGGCTAGTCTATAAAAAAGACATGCGGGTGATTGAATATTTAAAAACCTATGCTGAAAATTTTCCATTAAGTAGTGGTGGATCTTTAAGTGCAGCACAGTTTCTTGAATTGTTTTTATTTACACCCGATAAGCAATACACTTATTTAAGTGCATTGAGCGGGGGGGAGAAAAAAAGATTACAATTACTTACCATCTTGTTTAAGAATCCAAATTTTTTAATTTTGGATGAACCTACCAATGATCTTGATTTACCTACTTTGGCGGTATTAGAGCAATTTTTAATAGACTTTGCAGGTTGTGTTTTATTAGTATCACATGACCGCTATTTTATGGATAAATTAGTAGATCACTTATTCATATTTGAGGGAGATGGCGTTATTAGAGATTATCCTGGGAACTACACTCAGTTCAGAATTTTAGAAAAGAGTAAACAGAGCTATGCTGCTGTAAGTTCTGATATTACTACACATGCAGTGCCTGTAAAAGAAGCGGCAGCTAAAATAACAACAGAAAAGAAACCAATAGAGAAAGCGAGTGCTGAGAAAATGACTTATAAGGAAAAATTAGAATTGGATACACTTACTAAATCAATGCCCGATTTAGAAAAGAAAAAGTTAGCCCTATTGGAGCAATTGAATGCAACTAATTTAGATTACAGCCTCATCACTTCTATTAGTGAAGAATTGTCAAGCGTCAATCAGGCATTAGAGTCGGCAGAAATTAGATGGCTTGAGCTAAGCGAGAAAGCAGTTTAACTTTTTAAAAATGAGGCCCAAGTATTTTAAAAATGAGGCCTAAGTTTTAACCAATTCATCTTAAGTCGAAATAAATTGTATGTGAATTAAATCATATACACATGAAACCAATTGAAAGAATCAATCTTTATTTACAATTCAAATCTATTTCTCCGCATTCCTTTGAGAAAAGGATAGGGTTATCGAATGGGTATTTTTCAAAACAATTAAGAAATCTAGGCTCGGTGGGTTCTGATATCTTAATTAAAATTGATGAATATTATGCTGAACTAAATATTTTATGGGTGCTTAATGGGCAAGGACAAATGATTACACCCAATGACGTTTATCAGAACACGGGTCAAGCCATGCAAGTAGACGAGTATATTAGTAGATACGAAGCCGAGAATAAAAAAATGAAAAACTTAGAATCCGACTTAGAGAAATTGCAAATAGTCATTAAGGACAAAGACAAAATAATTTCTTTATATGAGGTTATCGCTAATAATAAAACAGGGCTGGTTCAAGAAAGTTTTAACCATCAGCAAACCTCTTTTGGCACCTAATGGTCTAATGGGATACGAAAAAAGAACTTACAAAATTAATATAAAAAGGAG
>CANHOY010000101.1 GCA_947462495.1 Bacteroidota bacterium | reverse complement strand
TTGCCCAATTGTAATGAGAGGTCCCAATGGAAGTGCTGGTCAATTAGGCGCTCAACATTCCACTGCTTTTGAAAGTTATTTAGCCAATATTCCTGGTATTAAAGTGGTGTCTACAGCCAGCGCTTATGATGCTAAAGGATTACTTAAACAAGCCATTAGGTACGAAGAAGATCCAATTATGTTTTTGGAAAGTGAAGTGATGTATGGAGAAAAAGAGGAAGTACCTGAAGAAGAATATTACATTCCATTAGGCCTTGCAGCAGTTAAAAAAACAGGGACAGATGTAACTATTGTTTCTTATAGTAAAATGATGAAAGTGGCACTAGGAGCTGCTGCAGAATTGGAAAAAGAAGGAATTAGTGCAGAAGTGATTGACTTAAGAACCATTCGTCCATTAGATTGGATGACCGTTTTAGACAGTGTTAAAAAAACGAATAGATTAGTCATTATTGAAGAGCAATGGCCTTTTGCCTCAGTCTCTTCTGAATTAAGTTACCGCATTCAAAAAGAAGGATTTGATTATTTAGACGCACCTATAAGAAGAATCACCAGTGCCGATGCACCTATGCATTATGCACCTAATTTAACGGCTCTGGCTATTCCAGATATAGCTAGATCGGTAAAACTGGTGAAGGAAATAATGCATCAATATAAATAGTAAGAAGGCGATAATCCTTTATTTTAGCCTTTTATACAGTTTAACAATAAATTCAACATCTTTTTATAAATATCCCTCACAAAGGGATATTTTTGTTAGTATATAATACATAATAATTATGGGCTTCATTTGTTTGATTATTTTTTGGTTAGGCTGGCATATCGGTATTTATAGCATGCTTAAAAAAGCGGGTGTTGAAAATACCAAAGCTATGATACCTATATACAATACTTGGGAAGTGGTAAAGCTTTGTAATATTCCAAAAATTTGGTTTTGGATACAACTCATTCCTATATTGGGTCAGTTTGTTAGTTTATGGATTTCTATCATTTTTGTGATGCATTTCAAAAAAGTAAATTTAGTAAATCATGCACTAACGGTTTTCGTCCCATTTATATATTTACCTTATTTAGGCTATTCTGCAAAAGAAAAATGGTATGGTACAGAAGCTTTGGTTCACTATCATAAACCTGCATCTAGAGAATGGATAGACGCAGCGGTATTTGCAGTGGTGGCTGCTACTTTAATTAGAACTTTTATTTTTGAAGCCTATGTCATTCCAACGGAAAGTATGGAGAAGACTTTATTAGTGAATGATTTCTTGTTTGTAGATAAGATTACTTATGGTGCAAGAGTCCCTCAAACCCCTATATCTTTCCCAT
The DNA here is from genome assembly GCA_947462495.1 of Bacteroidota bacterium. Classification (GTDB taxonomy): domain Bacteria; phylum Bacteroidota; class Bacteroidia; order Chitinophagales; family Chitinophagaceae; genus Sediminibacterium. The sequence goes on along the minus strand of CANHOY010000101.1, from coordinate 5,170 downwards.
TTGTTCACAATACGATGCCAGGTGCGCCAACTACACCATCTTATGTAAAATGGGTTCAATTAGATTATAGTAGGCTATTTAAAATTAGAGACATCAACAGAAATGATGTGGTGGTATTTAATGTTCCTGTAGGGGACACTATTATTAACGACCCAGAGTATGGAAGCAAAAATCCTTATTATGATGTACTCAGATCTCCTGAATTCAATGGAGATAGAGAAAAGTTAAAAGAACAATTTCCTATTTTAGTACACCCCATTGACAAAACAGATAATTACATTAAAAGATGCGTAGGGGTGCCTGGAGACTTATTACAAGTAAAAGAAAGTCAACTATGGATTAATGGACAACCCGCTTTTGTTGCTCCTAATGCGCAAACAGAATATATAGTGGTTACTAATGGTAATCCCTTACCAGAAGATTTTATTGAAGAAACCCTCGGAATAAGTACCACTGAAGCTACTAACGATTTTAGAGTGATAGACAGTAAGGCCAATTCTTATTTAATAAATATGACAGCCGGGGCTGCTGCGAGCTTAAAGAAAATGCCTCAAGTGCTATCGGTTACTAATTTCGTGGAGAACACAGTAGGCTATACTTTTCCCAATGATGTAGCTCATTTTCCTTTCTCCGTTGATAACTTTGGGCCAATTCGTATTCCTAAGAAAGAGGATATTATTAGTTTGAATGATAGTACTATTGAATTGTATCGTAGGCTTATTACCAATTACGAACACAATACCTTAGAAAAAGTGAATGATCAATACCTATTAAATGGTAAGCCATCAACTACCTATACCGTGAAACAGAATTATTATTGGATGATGGGGGACAATCGACACAGAAGTCAGGATAGTCGTTATTGGGGGTATGTTCCAGAAACACATATAGTGGGTAGAGCAGCTTTAATTTGGTTTAGTTATAACAAATCAATAAGATGGAATCGTTTATTTAATCCCATTAAATAAATCAATGCTAAAAAAATACGAATTTGAATATGAGCAATTAGAACATGCTGGTCTATTGTCTTTATCAGATCAAGCGCTTTTAAATGCTGCCATTAAAGCAACAGAAACTGCTTATGCTCCTTATTCAAATTTTAAAGTAGGAGCCGCCGCTTTGTTATCTACAGGTGAAATCATCCTCGGATCAAATCAAGAAAGTGCTAGTTTCCCAGTAGGTATTTGTGCCGAAAGAACTTTATTGAATAGTATTGGCAGTCAATATCCAAATGCAACTATTGTATCAATGGCCATTAGTTATGATCCTTTGAATAAACCATCTGTTGAGCCCATTTCTCCATGTGGTATGTGCAGACAATCTTTATTGGATTATGAGAATAGGTATCAAGCTCCTATTAAAATTATTTTAGCAGGAAAGTCAGGCCCAGTAATGTTATTACCCTCTGCTGCCAATTTATTGCCCTTTGGTTTTGATGGGGCAATTTTAAAATAAGCCTTACTTAAAACAAGGTTTGCACCCCCAGCTCTAATCTAAACTCGTGTTGAAGCAACCATTTTTTTCTGGCTTTACCCCAAGCATAACCCACTAGGGATCTGTCTGCGCCTACAATTCTATGACAAGGAACAATAATGGCTATTTTATTTTTACCATTGGCAGAAGCAGCAGCGCGCACTAAATTTGGGTCGCCCATTTTCTTTGCTAATTCACCATAACTTAAGGTTTTTGAAAATGGAACCTCATACAATTCTTTCCACACTTTTTGCTGAAAATCTGTGCCGGCTTGATTGATGGCCACACTAAAATGTTTCCTTTTCCCAGCAAAATATTCAATCAATTCGTCAATACACTGGTTAATGACCTCTGGAGTGTTGGTGGACAGGGTTAATTGATTCATTTGAGCATCCTCTATAAAAACCAATTCTTCAATACAAAATTCATCGGCGACTATTTTAATGATGCCAATGGGGCTATGATAAATTTGTGTAAAAGTAGGTGCCATTATCCGATGGGTTGTCCATTAGAGACTGGTAAGGAAGGGTGTAATAAAATAACTTCATGGGCTTCGTTGTAAACACCTAATACCAAACATTCGCTTATAAAATTGGCAATTTGTTTTGGAGGAAAATTTACTACTGCAATAATTTGTTTGCCCACTAAATTTTCTATGGAATAATGGTCTGTAATTTGAGCAGATGATTTTCTGATGCCCAGTGGGCCAAAATCAATACTTAATTGATAAGCAGGTTTTTTTGCTTTAGGAAATGCAGCTACCGATAATATCGTGCCGCATCTTATATCTACTTTTGTAAAGTCGTCCCAGGTTATCATAATTCCTAAAATTTCTACCTAAAATAATTAGGTTAATAAGTTGGCTAATTCTATGAGGTCTTTTTGTTTGTATTGCAGGGTAGGGCTTTGGAAACATTTCGCAAATTCTAATAAATGCTTTTTAATAATAGCGGTATTAGAAAGTTGCTTGTAATAACTATTTTTAGGTTCAATATTACTTCTAAGCATATATTGATCTAAGTCTTTTTGTGAAAAGGCATTTCCAGTGGTCCCTTCTACATAAAATTGAATAAATTCTTGAGGATTAGGTACAATTTCTTCTGGATCCCAATCGGAGGTATAAAAAGCGATGATGCACTGCTTGGGTATATTAATAAAATGGGCTTGAATATCTAATTGCTGACAAAGTTCTGCATATAATAAGGTATTGGCAATCGCATTTCCTTTTTTGGATTGTAAGGGGGCTGCTATTAAAAACTCTTCTGGCTTTTCGTAATTCACTTCAACACCCTTTATTTGGTAGTAATTATATAAAATATTTCGAATGACATTAGCTTGCTCTAAGGGCGTTAAATAATTGTTTAATTCAAGCCATATATTACGTCTGATTTTTTCCATTTGATGGCGTAAAGTATCTAATGCCAATTCAGGGAATTGAAACTGAGTCACTAATAAGGCGCCTTCGAATAATGAGGCATTGGGGTCGGCATTCCATTTGGTAAATGCTTCTCTCAAATCTTGCAATCGAAGTTTGTAAATCATTATTTCAATCCGCTCTAAAGTGGCTTCATCTAAAGTATTTTCCCATAAATGTTCTAAGTCTGGAATAATAGGGGATCCATAAACTAACAACCGATCAGCAATGGTATTAAACACTTCCTCATCTGGATCATCAATTAATTTAAATAAGGCGTTTATTTCAGATACTTTTTGCATAGATAAGCTAATGGTGGTTGTTAATATTATTCAAATCAACGCAAAATATTGGCAAATTACGATTATACTTATCCTATAGGTGTGGATATATTTAACAATTGTTTACATAATAAATAGAATTATTAAACGTTCGGCTAAATATCTGCTCTTTAAACACAGTAGTATTAGTATTTGTCTTTTCTTTGCATATACAACGAAATGCAAATGTCAACAACTACTTCCGCTACTCCTAAATTTCCAGTAATGGCTAAGTCATTACATGCCGAATTAAAAAGTAGAGTCAATCAGTATTTAGCAGAACATGCTATTAAGGCGACAGGAAATTATAAATTATTTTCAAAAGCAATCATACTAGTAACATTATTTGTTCTTGTTTATATTCATTTGGTCTTTTTTACACCACCCCTATTTTATGCGATTATCGAATGTTTTCTATTTGGAGGGTTAATCGCTGCTATTGGATTTAATGTGATGCACGATGGCAGTCATGGTAGTTTTAGTAAATATGCTTGGTTAAATAAATTAGCTTCTTCTTCCATTAGTATTTTAGGAGCGAGTAGGTTTATGTGGGCTATGAAACATGTTACCTTGCATCATACTTTTACGAATATTGATGGGGTAGATGACGATATTGAAGTGGGCGCCTTAATGAGAATGGCGCCAACACAAAAACATTATGTGTTACACCGTTTTCAGCATATTTATTTTTGGGTATTGTACATGCTATTGTATATTTTTTGGATCTTTTTTGCCGATTATAAAAAATATTTTTCAAGAAAAATTGGATCAGTTGAAATCAAGACCATGAGTGGAGCAGATCATATTGAATTTTGGGCTGTTAAACTATATCATGTTATTGTATTTGTAGTATTACCTATTTATATGGTTGGTTGGGTTAGTTGGTTGGTTGGATTTTTAGTAATAGGATGTTTTGCAGGCTTTGTTTTGAGTATTGTATTTCAATTAGCACATACTGTTACTGAAACCGCATTCCCTGTAGCCAATCAACCCGAAAATAAAATGCCAGATGAATTTGCTACCCATCAAATTCAAACTACTGCTAATTTTGCTACCAAAAGCAAAATAGTAAGCTGGTTGGTAGGCGGATTAAATTTTCAAATTGAACATCATTTGTTTCCTAAAATTTCACATGTTCATTATCCTGCTATTTCAAAAATAGTGAAACAAACCTGTGCCGATTTTAAATTAAAATACATAGAATATCCAACTGTGCTAAGTGCTATTAAGGCGCATGTTCAATATCTTAAATTGATGAGTAAGCCAGCGTTACAATAAATTAAGCTTTACAATAGTTTTAATAACTAATAGATAAAAAAAGTCCCCTCGATTATTCGGGGGGACTTTTTTAGTATTGGATGTTGTAAATTAAGATGCTTTCTTTTTCCTAGCCATTTTACGAGGTGGATTGGCTTTTAGTTCCACTATAATAGCATTCACTTCTTCAATAGTTAAGGTCTCCACTTTTTCTTGTTGCTCTTTATTCAATTTGAAATTGCGTAAGCCTTGTTTAATATAAGGTCCATAAGGGCCACGTAAAAGCTGAATTTTCTCTTTTTCAAAGACTTTAATGGTTCTTTCGTCTTTGGCCTTTCTCTTTTCAGCAATCATTGGAGTCAATTCTTCAAGGGTTACTGTGTAAGGGTCCATTTCCTTGTTGAGGGAGTAAAACTTCTTAGCATGGGCCGCATAAGGGCCAAAGCGGCCAATATTGACAGAAACATCCTCTTCTTCGAATTGTCCCACCATTCTAGGCAGCTTAAATAATTCCATAGCTTCTTCAAAACTGATGGTTTCGATACTCTGAGAAGCCTTTAATTTAGCAAATTTTGGCTTTTCTTCTTCATCTTGATGACCAATTTGAACCATGGGGCCATATCTACCCATACGAGCAATTACTTTCTTGCCTGTGATGGCATCAAAGCCTAATTCTCTTTCTCCTTTAGCTCTTTCTGCCGTTTCA
>CANHOY010000100.1 GCA_947462495.1 Bacteroidota bacterium | reverse complement strand
TTTGACAATTAATTCCAAAAATGGTATTACAAATATTTCTATATCAAATAAATATCAAATTATTAATATCAATTCTGCTCAACTTCACCTCAAGTATGATAGTGCAAACATTAAACAAGACCTGTATTTTGTAGTTTTTAATTAAAGAAACCACCTTTTTTTAATTTTTTCCAAAATTTTATAAGTGCCATAGACTTTATTCGATTTTTTATTATAATTTAGATTAACATTTATATATATATATATATAAATAAATTTATATATATGGACTTACTTCTGGAAAAATTATTTTTTGCGATCTTCTTATTGTCCATTTTAGTTTTATTTGATTTATTATTTAAGTTTAAAAGACCGTTTCTTTTAAAATATAACCTTGCTATCATAACAATATCTGTAGGTTTTGCTTCCTATATGCATAGTTTAGATTTATATACAAATAAGTATGCTTTTTACATTATTTTATGTAAAGCTTTCGTGTCATCCTCATTTTTGAACGTATTTAGTATATTATATTTTCCCAATTTTAGAAAATGGGTAACATTAATTACTTTCTTACTTATTTCAATGACAATCTATTCATTTTATTATAATGAAGCTTACAATCCAGATTATGTAAACACATTGAAAACTCAAACTTTAGTAGTGGTGAAATCTGAGAATTTGAAATTACCAATCTTCTTTAAGGTATTTAGAGTATTGTTAATTTTATCTTTCTTTTCAACATTTTTATATTTTTTATATAAGATAATCAGCAAGTTCGGTATGAATAATATCTATTTTGATAAAATTAAAGCATGGACTATTTCTATTTTCCTACTCGTAATTTTAATGCTTGCAATGTATCTTCCTATTCCAGTTCTTAGAAATAATTATATAGTCGGATATTTTATTTCGGGTATAATGTATTTATATGTTTTAGTTGTTATTTTATATAGACCTGTTTTTTTAAATAAATCTTCAATGAAAATTTCATTGGGAGATAATTTTAGAAAAAATACCGATTTTGTAATCAATGATCTTGATTTTATAAATAATTTTTTTACACTATTTTATTTCACTAATCCAGATGCCTCATTAGAAAATTTTGCCTCTGTTTTAAAAGTGGGAAGTAACGATTTGTATAAATACGTTTATTATAAATACAGTATGACATTTAATGACTTGGTTAATAAGCATAGGGTAGAATATTTTATTGATATTATTCATGACCCTAAATTCTTAAATTACACAATTGACGCTTTGGCTAAGGAGGTAGGGTTTTCATCAAGGCAGCATTTATATAAGCCATTTAAGAAATTCCATGGCGGCAACCCCTCGGATTTAATTGATTCAATTGCTGGATAATGGCCCCTTTAGGCCTATTTACATATAGCATTAATTTTACATTTTGTTTACATTTAAGGGCCTAAAACCTTATACTAGTAACTTCATATTTGACTATTTTTACTAGATTTTTTACTTTCTAGCGCTCCCGTATTGTTTCTACCAATGTACATTTCTCCAGGATCGAAAATCTTAAATTTTTATTGTCTTTTTACCCTTTTTTTTCTTTAAAATTATATTTTATTGTCAATTATAAGTTATTGAAAAACAATGATTCATATTAGTTTTCTTCGAATTTTTGTATTTATCACTGACTATTTGCAAAATATTTATAATTAGTGAATCTTGTCCTTCCGAAATTCTAAAATATTGAATTATGAAAGTACTAAACACATTAAAATTATTTTACATCCGTAATTTAATAAAAAATGAGAATAGGGTCAAGTTTTTATTTGACCATCATTTTTTTACAAACCATTATTATTTGCACAAATCTGCAAGTGAAATACATATGGCAAATATTTTGAATATAGAGCCATCTGCCTTAAATCAAATTACCCAAAAAAGCTATAATCTCAATTTCGACGATTTGTGCGAGAAATACAGATTTGCTCATTTTTGGAATGAATTTACCAATCCATTAAATGCTGAATTACCTATTAATTCTTTAATCAATGCTTCTGGTTTTAAATCAAGTGAAGATTTTTCAAATTTAATCTCCAATCATAAAGAGGAAAGTAAAAACATCGTAAACGGACAGTTCCTTTGATAAAATTAATTTTCATATTATTCATATTTTTTTCCATGAATGCTTATTCACAAATAGGTATTAGTTATTCTATTGGATCTATTGGAAGTATGTCTAAGGCATCTTCTTTTAGTGGGCCTGTTATAATTACAGGGGAGAACTGTTTTAAAGTTACTAATAGTATTTCCAAATTTTGGGCTAGTAAAAAAGGGGAATTTTTTACTAGTTGTTTTGTTGATTTAGATTATATCAAATTAAGTATTAAGATAACACCTAATCCTGTTATTACTTATGCAAATATTAAGTTTCTAAACATGTTACAAAACGATAATAAATTCAAATTGATTGTTTATAACAATACTGGTCAGCCTGCTATTTTAAAAGAGGTTTCACAAGATGCCTTTTTAGCTGGCTACAGATTAGATATGTCAACTTTAGCTTCAGGATATTATTTTATCCAAATAACTTCAAGTTCTATCATACAAACATTTAAAATTCTAAAAAATTAATAATAATTAGTGTATAGAATTATCAAAATATCATTTCTGTTTTTACTGATTATGTCAGGAAAGGATTTATTTGGACAAGCTTCTCCAGGTAAAATTCCTAATGGTATTGCTATACAATCTGTTGCTAGAGATGCTAGTGGTAATGCTGCTGCTAATAGAAATATATATTTAAAAGTTGAATTAAAACAAGATGCAAAAACGGGTGAGTCGGTTTTATTAGAAACACATTCTGTAATCTCCAATGATGAAGGTATTTTTAATTTCTATATTGGACAGGGAGTAAGATTATCAGGAATTAGTTCATTGATTTTCTTAGACTGGAAAGGCAAAATATATTTTTTAAATATTAAAATGGCTATTTCGCCTTCCATACCTACACCAGGGTGGGATCTTGAAAAAGAATATGTAGATCTAGGTACAGAACAAATATGGTCTGTACCATATGCCTTCACTTCTTACAGATCGGTAATTGCCGACTCAGCTACTTCAATTGCTGGTATTTTACCCGGATCTCAAGGGGGTACAGGTCAAGCCAATGTGGGTAGAAGTATTATTTTAGGCGGGGATTTAGAAATAAAAGGTACTGGAAATTTAATCTTTCAAACTTCAGGCGCTTCTACTATAGAATTACCAACAAGTGGTAAAATGGTTACTACAACTAGTGCCGATACATTGTTTAATAAGTCTATCATGTCGCCATTATTGTTGGGGATACCTAAATCTATTACTCCCAATGTGTCAAGTAATGATAACAGTATTGCTACCACAAATTTTGTTAATGTTTTATTGGCATCAGATTCAAATTCAATCAATAAAAAAATAAGTCAGTTTGAAAATAGTAGTAAGGATAGTATTGATAAGAAATTAAATATTAGAGATACTTCTGAAATGCTTTCTCCTTATGCATTGAAGTTTAAGCAGGATCATGTTCTAAATGGGGTATCAATTGGAAAATATAGTGATGGCGATACCATTTTAACAGCTGGTAAATCATTAGATCAGTTTTTAAATGATTTAATTACAAAAACAATTCTTCCATCATATACTAACCCTAGTGCTACCATTGGTATAATTGGAACTAATTCTTTTGAAATAGGAACAAGAATGGATCTTTTGCCTGATATAAATCTAAATTACACCTTTAATAAGGCAGATGCTGGAATCGAAGTTACACCAAGTACTGCCATTTTTTACAAAAATGGAGTATCGCTGGGAGCAGGAGTTACTTCAGATGCAGCTGCAGGAACTGTTTCAGGTGCAACAAGAATTTTAACTACTTCAATTAATTATACAGTTCAGAATATTTCTTATACTGATGGAGCAATTAAAAATGATAATTTAGGAAATCCTTATCCTACGGGTAAAATTGCTGCAGGTGCAATTAATGGTAGTAATACTGCATCAATAACAACTTTTCAATATTCATATTATGGTCCATCTACAACTAGTGTAGTAGCAGATTATTTTAAATCAACATTGAAATCTGCCGGAAAATCACAAACACTTACATTTTCAAGTTTGGTGAATGAATATATATTCTATGCTTATCCATCTGCCTTAGGAAATTTAACATCCATAAAGATTGGTGGTTTTGAAAGTATTGATGCTTTTAATAGAACTAGTGTGAGCTTAATAAATGCTCAAGGTTACTCAATGCCTTATTATGTATATGTTTCGCAAAATTATTTTAATGGTACTCAAACTGGTATAGTATTCCAATAATGAAGAAAATTATATTATTATATTTGGTTTTACAACTTTCTCATTCGTTTGTTAATGCCCAAATTGGGCTTGCTGGTAATATTACAACATTAGGGGTGGCACAATATCCTACACATATAGATAGTTTGGGTAAAGGTGGTTTTATGGTTTTGCCTACAATTATAATGAGAGATAATATTCCTACATTAAGAAGAAAGCAGGGGATGTTAGTGTATGTTCAATCTGTTGATAGTTTATACAAATTAAATTCAGCTAGTTTAGATAATACTTGGCTTCCCATTGGATTAACATCTTCTGTTGATGTAGCAAGATTTTTAAGTTATGCTAAACTTAGCGATTCTTTGTTTATTCGTGGTAATTCTATAATGGATTCAAATTTATATGTAAAAGGAGTAGTTCAATTTGATTCTACCCTAATTGTGAAAAAGAATGTTGATTTTAGAGATTCCTTATTTGTAAAAGGTAATGTTTTCTTGGATTCAAATTTAGAAATAAAGGGCAATTTAATATTAAATACAGGGTTGAAATTTAATGACTCATTAATTGTTACAAAGGGTGCCAGAATTGATTCTAGTTTATTATTAAAAGGCAAATTATTGTTAGGTGATTCTTTAGTTGCCAGTAATAATGCATTAATAAAAGGTGAAGTTCAGTTAGACTCTACTTTGCTTGTAAATAGATTAGCTATATTAAATGATTCATTAAACGTAAAAGGAAGAGTTCAATTAGATTCTTCATTAATTGTAAAAAATAATGTGGCTTTTAGAGATTCTTTATTCGTTAAGGGAAATGTCTTTTTGGATTCGAACTTAGAAGTAAAAGGTAATTTAATTTTAAATACAGGTTTGAAATTTAATGATTCATTAATTGTAACAAAGGGTGCCAGAATTGATTCTAGTTTAATATTGAAGGGTAAATTATTGTTAACTGATTCATTATTAGCTAAATCGGGATTAGTTGTAGATAAGGTTGCAAGCTTTAAAGACTCCTTAAATGTGCAAGGTAAAGTTCAATTAGATTCTTCATTAATTGTAAAAAATAATGTGGCTTTTAGAGATTCTTTATTTGTTAAAGGGAATGTTTTCTTGGATTCAAATTTAGAAGTTAAAGGAAATTTAATTTTAAATACTGGTTTGAAATTTAATGATTCATTAATTGTAACAAAAGGTGCTAGGATTGATTCTAGCTTAATATTGAAGGGTAAATTGTACTTAGGTGATTCACTTATAGCAAAAGATAAAGCATTAATAGGTTCAACACTTAAATTAGATTCAACATCAACAACAGCTGATAGTATTGTTTATAATAGCAATAAACTAATAGATTCAGTGAATAGTGTTAGGTTAGTTGTTGGAGGTGGTATAAGGGTAGATTCAAGTGTATATATAAGAGGTAACTTTAGATTAGGTGGCGATCTCATTCTAGACTCGGGTTTATTTAGAGAGAATTTTATAGTCAATTTAGGAGAGGGAGTGAAGTTTGGAAGATATAATTACAAAGATACAATACAAGCAAAAGGCAAAACAATAGATCAGGTATTTTATGAGATTCTTACAGATATTACGCATCCTATATATTTACCACCAAGATTAAAAATATTGTATTTGCCAACAATTGATGAAACAACTACAGATAAAGTTTTACGCTATGAAATTGGTGATACTTTAGGTCTATTACAGTTTAGTTCAAATTTTATTCAAAATAATGCCGGAGAAAGAGAAACAACTACTTATAAACAAAATGGCATTAATTTCTCAAGTTATCCTGACAGTACGGTTAATATTACAGCGCTAACTGATACTCTTTATTATACTTCTAGTATTTTATATGATACTGGAGCTGTTTTAATAAATAGAATTGGTGTAACGGATAGTACTGGTATAATATTAAAAGGAACTATAGTTAGTGATACTATTTCAATTATCCCTATATCAAAAAACTATTGGGGTTATTCATTATATGCTGACACCTTAAATATTTCTGATAGTTTGATGTTAGGATTAGATAGTACTAGTGGGAAGGGGTTTTCTGATTTCGCCAATAGTGCCTCTAAAACAAGTTTTACTATTCCTATAACTGGTGGTGAAAATTATATTTATTATGCTTATCCAGCTTCTTATCCAGACTTAACTTCAATAATGGTAGGTCCTTTTGAGAGTGTAGATGCATTTACTAAAATAATTAGAAATG
>CANHOY010000099.1 GCA_947462495.1 Bacteroidota bacterium | reverse complement strand
GGTGCAGAATGCAATTTATCTTGTCCAAAAACAGAGCATACTAAGTCGGCATTTTTTAAGGCAATATCAAGTAAGTTCCTTTTTCCAGTGGCTTCAAAATGCGCTACTGCTGCTTCATATAAATGTCCCGCATTATACAATTCATGGCTTAATTCACGTTCTTTTTCCCAACGTACTTTTCCAGCCCAACTGTGTGGATTGGTAGGATCAATAGTTCGAGCAGTATACAAATAGCCATCTGGCTCTTGCGCTTTAGCTACAATATCAATTAAGGAATCCATGTACCTGACCATTTTAGCATCCGGAAATAGACTGACGGAGAAAGAAGCCCCTTCGATGGTTTTATAAATATCTGTATCATCAAAAGGAAATGTAGTGCAAAATTTTCCTGATTTAGAGGCAGCCATTTCAAAATTCTTTACTCTACCTGTATTTTCACAACGCTCAAATGAAGTAGGAATCGTACTTGTATGATTTAATTTCAATCTTGGCAACCAAAAATTATCTGTGATTTTAACTTGTGTAAAAGGAACTGCTACATAAGTGTAATCCTTTTTTTGAGCAAACAATGTTGTTTGTGTCAATAAGCACAAAGCGAATAAGCATTTAGCTAAGTGTGCATTAAATAGATTTTTCATTTATTTTATTTTATAATGTTTATAGGAACTAATAATTTAATATTATCACTAATTTATATGAGTATCAATCATGGCTGACTCATTAACTAAAATTAAGAAATATATACTAACATTTTAGAAAATTTATTAAATTTTCATCCACTTTATTTACTTGAGTAACGAAGGTTCTTTGGATGAAAAAACTCCCAGGAATGAAGAAATTCTTGAAAGCTATCTACTTTTTGTAAAACAGTACCTTTTAACTTCCCATTTAAACACAATCCATCATAATTCCAATATGACCCTGTGTTTATATCTCTAATAGTATCTCCTTTTTTTACAAACTTTAGTGTTTCATTTTGTATCGTTCGACTATAGGTATGAAAAGAGGCAGTGTCATTCTCTAGTAAAATAACTAAAGGTAGATTAGGTATCGAATCTTGGATAATTCTAAGCCGAGCAATTTGATTCCAATCATAACATTTAGCAACCCCGGCATTTTGAATGCCTATTACCCATGATTTATCTTTCCAAGAATTACTATCTCTTTTAGTTAAATCACTTTTTGACGTTCCTTTATCATAGGTATCCATCTTCTCGAACTTGTCTTTAAATTTCTCATCAGGTTGCAATACCAATGTATTATTGTGTGCTCTTTCCCATGCACTTAAAGTAAGTTGAGTGGATTTAATTTCCTCTAATTGATATCCCCTTAATGGGCCAGCAATACATAACCCATTAGATTGTCTCCACCAACTTTTGGTAGTGGCATCTTCAAACATTGCATTAAAATGATCCATGCCTACCAATCTAAAAGTTTCCACTTTGCCATTTACAATTGGGCTATATACTCTTCCTGTTCTACAAACAGTACAATAAGTAACCATGATAGGCTTATTATTTATAGTATCTCTTACTTGATGGTGATAACCAATAAGCTGAATAGGATAGGCTCTCGAAAAACCATCTAGTTCAACGCCGATTACTAATTTATGAGATGGAATTTTGTTTTTATCCTTACTTAGAAAAGTAATATTAGTTGGCTGATAAAACATTTTATCCGCTTCCATCTGAAAGGTAAAAACGTAAAAGATAGATATATAAATAAAAGATAAAATAGCAACTACCGCTTTCTCTTTCTTAACTCCATTCTTGAACAAATAGAATAATGGATATAATAAAAGTAAATATCCAATGAGTCTAATTATATTTTTATTAGACCCTAAAAAGTAGGCCAATTCTATTGTGTTGGATTTTTGACTTCCCGGCATTGGCATAATTAAATAAACCCTTAGGCATTCAAAAATGATCAATAGACCAAATACAAAATAAAGAAGTGACTTTTTCATTTCACTAAGCTACTAATTAGTTACAGCTTGCTTACCAAATTACTTTAATTTTTTCTGCATTTTCCCAGCCTACAGGTATAGGGTTTTGAGGAGCTGGTGGTAAACCGTATTTAAGGGCGTCTGGATAATACAAGAAGCAAGCAACACTTTTGGTAGGCATAAATTGATTAGCAGTTATTTCTAATAAAAAAGGAGTAATTCCATAGGGTACTAATGTCACTTTTTTATGGGTAACCCCAGCAGCAGAAAAATAGCCCAAAGCAAAGTCGGAAGCATTACTTTGATTATAAACATTCCCTTTGATCGAGGCGGGCAAGGGGTCTAAAACACTACCTGTTCTAGTTAATTGATCATCATATCGTTTCCAAAATTGATAGGCTTCTCTTGTCAAACTTAATTGACTAATATCAACATGAGGATCGGTATAAGAATAAATATAAGTTTTTCCAACAGTTTTATTGAGGATTTCATTTCCATTGATGGAGGCGTCAGATAATAATCTTACCGTGTAGTCTTCATACTTCTGGTAACAATATTCCAACATAATACAACCTATTCCACAAGGCACTCCTTTAGTTTTTCTACCAATCCAAGCATTAAATTTCCATTGATAATAATTCTCTTCGCTACCAGGATCTTTTGCATCAATGGAAACACTCATATAAGTTGGGAAAAACATGTCAGATTTATTAACGAAATTGCCTCTTACTTTAGAAATAGGTACAGGATTATTAATTTTTTCAGGTGTAGAAATATAGGTAGTTCCATTTTTTAATTTCACTTTAATAGAATAACTACGGCCTACTTTACCAATATAAGATGGGTCATTTGTTTTATAAATTCCATTGATGGTATATTTTAATACAGTGGTATTTCCTAAATTATCTGAAATACTTACGATGGCATCTTTCACATAATTACTTTCTGCAATGTCAGCAGATGAAGACACAATAGCGCCAGAATAAGTCAATTGGACCGTATAAGGGATAGAGTCGGTAGTGATGGATCCTTCCACTACCAATATAGGTGCTGCTTGCCTAGTGCTTGGATTAACCTCTTTAATGCAGCTTTGTGCAAAAAGGATAATTAAAATCAGATAAATATATATAGCTCTCTTTTGCATTGATTAGAAATTATAATTCCAGGTGATAGATGGGATGATGCTTCCAATAATTGAAAGTTGGTAGGCACGCAATCTGGTATTTACATTCTTAAAATATACAGAGTAAGCATTTTCGTGCATGTATAAATTATAAAATGAAATATTCCAAGTGCTATATTTCTTTTGCTCAGGACTTATTTTAGTACTGTAACTCCACCCTGCATCAATTCTATGGTAAGCAGGGAGCCTGTCTGAATTGCGTAAGGAATAGTTAGAAACTACATTTTGATTAAATAAATAATTACCATCTGGGAAAGTGGCAGGCCTGCCAGATGTAAAAATGAAATTGGTATTAAATGTCCAACCTCGCTGTAATTTTATTTTAGCAATAATGGCTAGATTATGCGGTTTATCTATATCTGCAAAATAATAAGCACCTTTATTTACAATTTCAGAAGGGAAAGTATTGAGCACTTTTACTTGTGTTTGAGAATAAGTGTAATTAACTTGCCCAGTTACTTTTCCAAAGTTTTTAGCAACGCTCATCTCTACTCCGTAGGCTCTACCCCTTGCATTTAATAAGGCACTTTCTATATAAGGATTCAATAAGAGCGTCCCCCCATCTTTATATTGAACGGTGTTTTGTGTGGTTTTATAATATACTACCACTGATGCTTCATATAAATTATTGACGAAGCTGCTAAAAAGACCAGTAGCATATTGATCACCTATTTGTTTTTTAATATAAGGATCACTTAATTTCCAGAAGTCAACTGGAGAGATAGAAGTTGTATTAGATATTAAATGTAAAAATTGTTGACCTCTATTATAACTTATTTTTAATGACAATACATCAGATAAGCTATACTTGATAGCAATTCTGGGTTCAAACCCTTGTTCAGAATTTATAACTTTATTAGCTGCATATCGAATAGTATCTGAAATAGTTTCTTTAGACATGGGATACCCTTGCTCATATTGGTAAACATTTTTAGGTCCTAAATAATCATATCCAACATAACGCAAACCTAATTGTATCGACAATTTACTATTCACTTCAATGTTATCGCTAATAAATGCAGCCATTTCTCGCCCCTGCTCATTTGGAATAGTGATGGGTATGATGTTACTTTTAACCGAATTGGGTTTTTGCGCCCCTGGGGATACTTGATATAATATATAATCTAGGCCTGTTTCAATGGTATGATTTTCTGCAGGATGATATACGAATGTTGGTTTTAACTGGGTTTGATCTATTTTAGAAATAAGTGAGTATTCATATGCCTTATCCAATCCAAAGATGGTAGAAAAAAAATTGCTGCGATTGGCATTAAACTTGAAAGTTAGTTTTGAATTCAATTCTGAATTAAAATTTAAAGACACCAAATTGGATTCCCATTGATATTCCATAGTAGAATCAAACTTAAATTTATCAAAGCTTCTGTACCCAGTAATAGACAAAGTATTTTTATCATTAATGGTATACTCGGCTTTTAATACAGCATCATAAAATGAAGCGCGGCTATTGCCAAAATTAGAACCCAATTGATTCAATATAAAATTTGGATAGGCAGTTCTGAAACCACTTGTAAAGGTTAATTTATTTTTAATCAAGGGCCCATTAACAAAAAAACGACTACTCATAGGACCTACGCCCCCGTTATATTGTATTTCTTCTTTATTCCCATTTTTTATTTTCATTGTAAGTAAAGAAGAAAGTCTGCCACCATATTCTGCAGGCATTCCTCCTTTGTATAATGAAATATCTTGAACCACATCTGGACTTAGAGAAGTATAAAAACCAAGTAAATGAGACGTATTAAAAAGTGGAGCGCCGTCTACTAAAACTAAATTTTCATCTGCATTACCACCACGAACATTAAAACCTCCAGCACTTTCTCCAGTACTTGTAATACCTGGTTGTAATATTAATGCTTTAATAATATCTGCCTCCCCTAATAAAATGGGGCCTTGTTTTATTGATTCTGGATTAATTCTTACCACATTCATTTCAGTGGTTTTTAATTTAGAGCGTTCTTTAAATGCTTTCACAGTTACATCATCTAAAGAAGGAGTCGAAGCTCTTTTTAGTTCAATTACAAAGGGCTTAGTAGTTGCTGAAAAAATATACTCTTTATTAATACTAGTATAGCCAATATAAGCAAATTGAATAATTACTTTTGAAGATTTTATAGGGATAGAAAAATAACCACTATCATTGGTAGTAGTTCCAGTTCTTAAACTTTGAACAACGACACTCACTTGTTTAATAGGTTGTTTAGTTTCATAATCAATTACGGTTCCTTTCGCTACATAGCTTTCTTGAGCAATAGCTTGAAAGGAGATCATTGTAAAAAAAAATAACCGTAAAATTGATCTATAGTAAAATGACATTATGCATAGTTAACAAAGCAATTTATGAAATATAGCCTATAAAAAGCTGCTTTGCTACTGTTTTGTGATGAATAGAGCAAAAGATATAGCGCTTTTTCTTAACTTGTTAATCTTAATAAACACTTTTATGAAACAATGTATTTTTTTAGTTGCCAGTTTTATTCTTTTGAGTCTAAATAGTAGCGCACAAAAGGCGGTCACTGGGGCTAATTATTTCATTGATCTTTTGAGTAAAGAACAAAAAGTAGAAACCCTATTCCCATTTGATACAGACGAACGATATAATTTTCATTTTGTGCCTATGGATAGAAAAGGCATCACTTTTAATGAAATGAATAATATCCAAAAAATGGCTGCTTTTGATTTATTAAAAACCTGTTTGGGAGACGCTACCTTTCATAAAACAAAAGATATTATGCAATTGGATCAGTTGTTAAAAGAATTAGAAATGCGCAAACCTGAAGATCATTATAGAGACACGGGCAATTATCATATAACTATTTTCGGAATTCCTTCAGATAAAACTATATGGGGATGGAGATTTGAAGGTCATCATATTTCTTTTAATTTTTCTTTTTTAAAGCAAACACTTATTTCTGGGACGCCTGGATTTTTAGGATCCAATCCTGGCATAGTACTCAGTGGTAAGCAAAAAGGGAAGCAAGTATTAAAAGAAGAAACCGAAATGGGTTTTAAATTATTGAGTTCTTTAACTGAATCCCAATTAAGAAAAACTATTATTGATTCCATTGCCTATAAAGAAATTATCAGTTTTGATAAAAGAATTTTAATGCTAAATAATCCAGAAGGAATTAGATATAAAGAACTTACCAATGAACAGCAACAATTAATGTTGCAATTAATTAGCCTATACGTAAACCGCTACACTAAAGTGTTTGCAGAAGCAATGCTTAAAAAAATTCATACAAATGGATTAGATGATATTTGGTTTGCTTGGGCGGGTGATAGTCATTCAATGATGGGCAAGGGGACTTATTATCGTGTTCAAGGGCCTACTTTTTTGATAGAATATGATAACACGCAAAACAATGCCAACCATGTGC
>CANHOY010000098.1 GCA_947462495.1 Bacteroidota bacterium | reverse complement strand
ATTAAATTAAATTAAAAATAATTTTAATTTTAATTTTTTTATAATATTTAATGGTCTACATTGTCAGTTAACAATTTGATAACATATTATTTAATTCAAAAAATCAACTTAAATGAGAAATTTTCTATTTTATGTTTGTATGCTACTATTTGCTACTCAAGCAAATGCTCAAGCTACAACCACAACGGGAAAAATTACTGATGACAAAGGGGCTCCAATTGTTGGAGCATCTATCATGGAAAAAGGAACCAAGAATGGTACCCTATCTTCTAATGATGGGACCTTTACATTAAACACAAAAGCTAAAGCCAATTTAGTTATTTCATCATTAGGATATAAATCCTTACAAGTGGCTGGTACTAACGGAATGCGAGTAACACTTCAGAACGAAGTGAATTCACTTAGTGAAGTAGTAGTAACTGCCTTGGGTATCACTAGAGAAAAAAAGGCAATCAGTTACTCTGCTCAAACAGTAAGTGCTGCAGACATTGCTTCTGGTGGTAAATCAAACTTAATTGATGATTTACAAGGCAAAGTATCTGGTGTGGAAATTACCAACACAGGCGGTCAAGCTGGAGGTGGTACCACTATCGTTATTAGAGGTTATAACTCTTTAACAGGTAATAACCAACCTTTATACGTAGTGGATGGTGTACCTATTGACAATACCTCTGATGCAGGAACTTCTGGACAATATGGATTTCCTTCTCCTAACAGAGCCATTGATATCAACCCTGATGACGTGGATAATGTAACTGTATTAAAGGGTGGAGCCGCCACCGCTTTGTATGGTATACAAGCTGCAAATGGTGCCATTATTATTAATACTAAAAAAGGTAAAGCTGGTAAAGCTGCTATTGATTTTAGTTATAGCAATTCTTCTGCCACTGCCAATAAATTTCCTGAATTTCAAAAACAATGGCATAGAGGTGCTGGTGGTATTTATACCAATGCAACAAGTAATGCTTGGGGGCCAAGTTCAAAATCTAACCCCGTTTTTCCAAAAGGAATTAAAATGGACTTAATTGGTGATGGTGTAGTAACAGATTTATCTGGACAACCCATCCCTTTTTACCCAGACAATATGGAGAATTTTTACAAAACAGGATCTGGGATTACTAATAAATACAATTTAGCTGTTTCAGGGGCTTCTGATAAAACCAATTATTATACTTCATTGTCAAGAATGGAGCAAGAAGGTCTTATTAAAAATAACAATTATCAAAAAACCAATTTTATGGCCAACTTGTCAAGTCAAGTTACGGACAGGTTTAAGATTGGTGTAAAAATGAACTATATTAATACAGGTGGTCATCGATTTGACCAAGGTGCATTTTCTCAAAATATGGATTATTACCTAAGTACTTTTGATATCATCAATTACCGTACTAAAAATTTAATCACAGGAAATGAAAGTTACTGGAATCCAGGACAATCTTCTTCTATGTGGATGGTTGAAAATAATGGAGAAGATTATAATGTGAATCGCTTAATTGCTAATCTTGACTTAAGTTACAAAATATCAAGAGATTTCAGATTAGATTATAAAGGTGGTATGGATCAATATACTGAAACACGTGAAAGACATGATATTACTGGAACCTGGGGATATGGCAGCAACGATTTTACAGGATCAATTAATGAAGGTAGAGTTGGTAGCATGCAATTAAACTCAGAATTAATTTTGCATTATGATCACAAATTTGGACAAGATTTCCAATTGCGTTCATTTGTAGGTCAAAACGTATTTTATAAAGAATATGATTTCTTAAATAATTATGGTAACTCTTTTATTTTACCTGGCTTATATGAAATCACCAATACACAAACTCAAACTATTCAACACTACTCTTTTGCTAAACAAACAGTAGGTGCCTATGGGGATGTTCAATTGGATTATAAGAATTTCTTATTCCTTGAAGGAACTATGCGTAGAGACTGGTCTTCTACCTTACCAAGAGAAAATATGGGATTCACTTACCCTTCAATTAGTGCTGGTTATATATTTACTGAGCATTTAAAAGTACCTTGGTTGTCTTATGGTAAAATAAGAGCTTCCTATGCTGGAACATCAAATGATGCGCCAGTAAATTCATTACAAACAGCTTATAACAATGTGTCTCCAACTGTTTTAGGTAATGTAAGATTTAGTTATCCTAGTACTGTAGGTAATCCAGGTTTAAAACCTGAGAGTACCACTCAACAAGAACTTGGTATCGATTTAGCTTTTTTAAATAGAAAAATCACTTTTGAAGGTACTTACTTTTCTAAGCGTTCATTTGATCAAATTATTTATGCCCCAGCTTCTTCTGTTACTGGTGTAAATAGTACATTGATCAATTTAGGAGAAACAACCAATAAAGGAATAGATGCCACTTTAACTTTTAACAATATTGTGAAAGTAAAAGACTTCTCTTGGACATCTGCATTTAACTTTTCTAAGGTTGAAAGTATGGTTGTAAAAGTGGGTGATGACGGAAATGATCAAGTTACTTTAGCTTATGGATATAGCGTTAATTCTGAAATTAAAGCAGCAAAAGGACAACCTTTTGGAGCTATCTATGGTTATGCATGGGCACGTTATGGTGCATTGAAACCTACTGATGCAGGTTATTTAAGTCAGCCATTACTTTTAAGTGCTGCAGGTAGACCATCAAGAGATAATGAAAAAACTTTATTAGGCAATACCTCTCCTGATTTTATATTAGGATGGAATAACTCAATGAAATATAAAAATTTCAATTTTGGATTTACCATGGAATGGAAGAAAGGTGGTTATGTAATTAATGACTATAGTGGTGTACTTACCTATTCTGGTAAAAGTTTAAAAACTGATAATAGGTATTATAACCCTGCTGCTGCTGGAGCACCTACCGATGTATTGGGTACTAAAACTTTTGTTGGAGTGGATTCAAAAGGTGTACCAGTTTCAAAAGCAATTATCTTAGACAAAACTTGGTATACTACACAAGTATGTAATACTGACGAAGAATTTGTTGAAGAAGCCCCTTGGTTAAGACTAAGAAATATTTACATTGGATATTCTATTCCTGAAAAATTACTAAAACCATTTCATATCAATGGCGTTGATTTAACTTTTTCTGGAAGAAATATTTGGTTAAATACCCCTTATACAGGAGTTGATCCTGAGGTGAGTTCAACTGGTTCTGGACCAAATGGTGTAAAAGGAATTGACATGGCAGGTATTCCACAATCAAAATCTTGGGATTTTAGTGTAAAATTTAGATTTTAATAAAATTGCAAAACAAACAAAAAACAATTAACATGAAACAAAGATTTAAAATAACATTACTTGCCTCTTTTGCAAGTATGATTTTATTTGCTTCTTGCGAAAAGACTTTGGATACAATGGCTACATTGAATTTAAATGAAAATTCACCAACCAGCGTTATTCCTTCAGCTCTTTTAACACAAGCAGAAAGTTCTGGTGTATTTACCGATCAAGGTGGTTTCGGCGATGGCCCATTAGGTATTTTTAATGGCCATATGGCTGGTAATCATGCTACAGGTTTAAACTACAACCAATATCAACTTACCAACAATGATTTCCAAGGCTTATTTCTTAACGCTTACCTTTCATCTATGATGAACTTAAAGCAAATTATCGTCAATGCAAAGGCCACTGAAACCGCATATGTTGGAATCGCACAAATATTACAAGCCTATGAATTAGGTTATGTAACTAGTTTGTATGGTAACATTCCTTGGTCTGAAGCCTTAGATGTTGTAAAGTTCCCACATCCTAAATATGACACACAAGTTGAAATTTATACTGCTATGCAAGGCTTATTAGCTTCAGGCATTAAAAATATAGCTACTGGTGGTACCGTTAAAGGGGATATATTATATAATGGTGATCTTGCTAAATGGAAAGCTTTGGCTTATATGTTAAGTGCTAGATATTATAACCATATGAGTAAAAAAGATGCTACTGGTTCTGCTACTAGTACCTTAGCCGCTATCGCTGCTGCAAAATCTGCAGGATTCACTTCCTCTGACAATGATTTACAATTAAGTTATGATGGATCTGCTACATTTCTAAACCCTTGGAATGCAACATGGGAAAATGGAATGTACGTAGCCAATACGCCTTTTTTGGATTTAATATTAACTACCAAGGATCCACGTGTTAGAGCTTATTATACCTCTACTTCTTGGACTTCTGGAACACCTTCTTATGGTTTAGGTAAATCTCAGGATGGTGATGTAGGAACAGGTAATTATATGACCCCTGGTGATAGTACCTTTTTCGGAGCAACCAATGCACCTCAATTATTTGCCACCTATTTTGAGTTAAAATTTATTGAAGCGGAAGCTAATATGCGTGCAGGTAATGCTGCTGCTGCTGCTGCTGCCTTAAATGCTGCCGTGGCTGCTCAATTGAAAAAAGTAATGAATTTTGATGAAGATGCTGCATTGGTGCCTGCCTATATTGCAACCTATGCTTCAGAAACTGCTACTACCGTTACAATGGAAAAAATCATGACTGAAAAATACAAAGCCATGATTTGTCAAGAAGCGGAAACTTGGATGGATGTTAGAAGACATAATTATGCTTACCCTACTGGAATGCAAGCCATCCCAGTTATAAGTAATGTTACTCCAACTAAAGTTAAAGTGGCTAGTGCCTTCATACAACGTTTATTGTATCCTCAAAGTGAATTAAATAATAATGCAGCAAATGTTCCAAAAGTTGTAATGTTTGATAAATTACCTATTCTTCAATAGAATTTACAATAGTTGATTAAAAAGGCCCCCCGATACTCGGGGGGCCTTTTTGTATCTAATACAAAGATGATTAGATTAGATTAGATTAGATTAGTTTTATACCTTAAAAATTACAACTTGATATTATTTAACCAGTCTATTAATTCATTGGTATGCATCTTATTTAAAGAAGTGCTTATATTGTAATCTTTATTCCAAAAAGTAAGAAACTGATTGTCTAAATAGTTATTGTCCTTAGAAATTATATAAACTCCTCTGTCAAAGGTTTTACTTTTTTCATTGTCCTCGATAATAGTCAACCCTTCTTTTAAATCTTTAATTAAAGAAGTAAGATTCATTTTATCATTAATTTTAATAGTATCTGATTCTTGTTTGTAAATGTACTTTTGATTCTTAAAAATAATTTGAATTTGAAATTGCTCTTCATTGAACTCACTCACTTTTTGATAGCTACAAATTAGGCCTCCAATGGGTGTAGTTTGAATGGTTTCAATTACAGCGGGTTCTGCTTGGGCCTGACTAAATAAAGGAGAAGAGATAAAAAATAGTGCAATAAATACAGTGTTGCGTAGGTGCATTTTCATGGTGGGGGGTAGTAAAATTTGAGTGCAAAAATATGTATTTTATATTTGAAATAACAGTTTTGTTACAGCATTTAGTATAAATTAATTAACTGATTACCAACATATTATGATATATAAAGCTTCTTTTTCATGTTAATTAGCAATAGTTTAACTAGACGAGCTTAAATTATAAAATGTATTTTTGAGCAAATAACCACTATTGAAAATAACCTTCCTTTCAGTTGGCAAGTCCAATGAACCCTATATCAAAGAAGGGGTGGATAATTTTACTAAAAGAATTAGCCACTACTATCCTATCGACTGGCAACTTATTGTTCCAGCCAAAGCCACTGATCCTGCCCAAATAAAGAAAATGGAAGCACAGTCAATCTTAAAAGTAATTCACCCCACAGATGTACTTATATTGTTGGACGAAACCGGCAAAATGCTTAGCTCTCCCGGTTTGGCTAAATGGATTCAACAAAAAGCAAATCAAAGTGCACAGCGCATCGTATTTTTAATTGGGGGTGCTTATGGCGTGGCGGAGGATATCAAACAACGTGCACAATTTACCTGGTCCTTGTCTGAACTGGTTTTCCCCCACATGTTGGTTCGATTAATTTTAGCAGAACAAGTTTACCGTGCTTGCAGTATCTTGGCCAATGAAAAATACCATCACGAATAACCTAACTTAATTTATTTATGAGCATCACTTTATACATTACCCTTATTACAGTTGCTATTTCTGTGGCAGCAATGTACAACGAGCCGCTAATGGATAAATTAATATTTCATCCTTATACCGTTCATCAGCATAATGAGTGGTATCGTTTTTTTACTTCAGGTTTCATTCATGCCGACTTTATGCACCTCGCTTTTAATATGTTATCCTTTTTCATGTTTGGCGATTATGTAGAACAATATTTTGCTATGATTTTTGGAACTGCTGGCTCTACTTTCTATATAATATTGTATATCACTTCCTTATTGGTTTGTTTAGTTCCAACTTATTTAAATCATTACAAACAATACAATTATCAAAGCTTAGGCGCTTCTGGTGCTGTATCTGCGATTGTGTTTGTTGGGATTTTCCTTCAACCTACTATGCAAATAGGATTTTTTATCATCCCCCCTATTATTCCAGGTTTTATATTTGGACCCATTTACCTTGGACTTACTGCTTATCTTTCTAAAAAAGGTCAAGGTGGCATTAATCATAGCGCCCATTTATGGGGCTCTATTTATGGCGTCGTCTTTTTAATAGTAACCGCTTACTTTATTGGTCATGTGGAAGTGGT
>CANHOY010000097.1 GCA_947462495.1 Bacteroidota bacterium | reverse complement strand
CGGGCGTAGTTTGTACTGCTTCACATAATCCTAAAGAATATAATGGCTATAAAGCCTATTGGAATGATGGCGGACAATTAGTACCTCCCCATGATAAAAATGTAATTACTGAAGTAGAAGCCATACAATCCATTGATGATGTAAAATGGGAAGGAGGCGCCTCAAATATTGAACTTATTGGAACTTCCATGGATGATGCATATACAAAAATGCTTCAAACCTTAAGTGTGTATCCGGAAGTAATTGCGAAGCAGCACGATTTAAAAATTGTATATACACCAATACATGGAACAGGTATTACATTGGTCCCAAAGGCATTGGGAGCATTTGGATTTACCAATGTGCATGTAGTGGAGGAGCAATCCATCCCAGACGGAAATTTCCCTACGGTTATTTACCCCAATCCGGAAGAAAGCGAAACCATGAGTATTGGATTAGCCAAAGCAAAGGCTTTGGATGCTGATATATTATTAGGAACGGATCCTGATGCAGACCGAGTGGGTGTGGGGGTGAAAAATCATAAAGGGGAGTGGGTATTAATGAATGGAAATCAAACGGCTGTTTTGGCATTTGCTTATATGATGGAGGCGCGCAAGGCAAAAGGAATTGCCCAGCCAAACGATATGGTCATTACAACCATCGTCACTACCGAAATGATCAATGAGGTGGCAAAACAAAATAAGGTTAATTGTTATAATGTTCTTACTGGATTTAAGTGGATCGCAGAATTAATTAAAGAAAAAGAGGGCAAAGAAAATTATATCATTGGGGGAGAGGAAAGTTTTGGGCTGATGATAGGCGATCAAATTAGAGATAAAGATGCCATTAGTGCAGTGGCTTTATTGTGTGAGATGGCTGCCTATGAAAAAAGTAAAGGAAGAAGCTTGTTTGATAAGATGATTGAATTGTATATTCAATATGGCTTCTATTATGAAACGCTAATAAGCATCACTAAAAAAGGAATGAATGGCCAACAGGAAATAGCCAACATGATGGAAGGGTATAGACAATCTCCGCCCACTAGTATAAATCATGTAGCGGTAGTTACCTTATTAGATTATGAAATGCAAGTAGGAAAAAATTTACAAACGGGGGAAACCTGGAAAATTAACTTGCCCAAAAGCAATGTATTGCAATTTATTACCCAAGACGGAAGTAAAATTTCCGCCCGACCTAGTGGGACAGAGCCTAAAATAAAATTTTATTTTAGTGTGCAAACCAATTTAAAGGATAAGGCTTCTTTTGATACACAATACCAATTCTTACAAGACAAAATAAAAGGAATCATTGCTTCTATGCAATTAAATTAAATACCAGCATGAGAAAATTGGAGGATTTAGTAGATACTTATTTGCATAAAGGACTTAGAAAAAAATTAGTAGAAATTTTAAAAGAAAAGGGCATTACTGATGAAGCTGTTTTAGATGCCATTCATTCTATTCCAAGACATTATTTTTTAGATTCTGCTTTTGATAAAATTGCTTATGAAGATAGGGCTTTCCCTATAGCTTCTGATCAAACCATCTCTCAGCCGTATACAGTGGCTTATCAAACACAGTTACTTCAAATTAAGAAAGGAGATAAGGTACTTGAAATTGGTACTGGAAGTATGTATCAAACCACCGTATTGGCTGCCTTGGGTGCTAAAGTATATACCATTGAAAGGCAAAAGCAACTATTTGAACAAACGCCTACCTACCTTTTTAGAAATCAATATCCCAATATTGAATTTTACTTTGGAGATGGATTTGAAGGATTGCCTTTGTTGGCACCATTTGATAAAATACTCATTACTGCAGCTGCTCCAAAAATTCCTGAAAAATTATGGGAACAGTTAAAGGTAAGCGGGAAGATGATTATTCCATTAGATGAATCTGATACAGCACAACGCATGCTGCGATTGACTAAGAAAAAAGACGGCACTGTTAAGCGGGAAGCTTTTGATACTTTCTCTTTTGTGCCTATGCTAGAAGGAAAAACCCAGAAATAAACTTAGATAAGTTCACCTCTGGGTTAAGTATTAAATGCTTTGGAATTAATTTATTATTGAGGCATTTGGTCCATTCCGCCACCCTCTTCAGTTTTATTATTTTTACGCTTAAATAAATTAACATCAAACTTTCCAAAACGATAAGAGAAATTAACTCTAAAGAATTGTTGGTCTCTCACTCTGGTTACATTTTGTATAAAATAGGGACTCTCCGAATAGGTTTTATTAATTCTTGTTTTGAATACATCGCTTACACTAAATGATAAACTGGCTGTTCTGCCACCTGATAAAGTCCAGTCTTTTCTAATGGCCATATCAAAGTCATAAAAAGGCAAATTGTAACCCTGGGCTGTAGATTGCGGGCCTCCGAATCCACCAAAACCGCCACCACCGCCGAATCCGCCTCCACCACCACGACCGCCACCTCCCGGAGGTAAAATAGTTTTAGCTTGGTATTGACCGCTAAATTGGAAGGAATACCCTTTAGGAAATTTAAAAGTATTGTTCATCTTGCTAAACCAGCTGGTTAGATTATTATTTACATCTTGACCAGGTATAGTTGCTTGAATAGAAGAATTAAATAAGTTAAAGCTTAAGTTCATGTCCCACCATTTTGTGATAGCTGTTTTGTTGCTTAACTCTAGTCCATAAGTAATGGCTGTGTTGGCATTGATATAAGAACTGTAAAAAGCAGAATCGTTGGTGAGCGGATTAATAGCTTTATAAATATAGTTGGTAATTAAGTTCGTACTGTACTTATAATAAGCATTGGCTAAAAAGTTAGATCCCTTTTGATAAGCATTATTATAGCCTAATTCAAAAGAATGAGTGAATTGGGGAGCTAGGTCAGGGTTACCCACTGAAATGTTCA
Organism: Bacteroidota bacterium; assembly: GCA_947462495.1. Classification (GTDB taxonomy): domain Bacteria; phylum Bacteroidota; class Bacteroidia; order Chitinophagales; family Chitinophagaceae; genus Sediminibacterium. Next base: position 3,854 of record CANHOY010000097.1, on the reverse strand, counting down.
AAGGGTCGGTATAATCGGGGAAAGGTTGCAATTGAAAGAAGTTAGGCGCATTAATACGTTTTGAATAATTCAATTGAATATCTTGTTTGTCGTTTATTTTATAGGTTACAAAAGCACTTGGGAATAAAGAAATAGGAAATGATTTTTTGAAACGTAAAGAATCTATGCCTACTTGGTTTTTTACATCCACCGTGTAGGCTCTGCTTTCTGCTCTTAAGCCAATTTGGTAACTAAGCTTATTCTTTTTCCCGTTTAAGTTAACGTAAGCAGCTAAAATATTTTCGCCGTAATTGTATTTATTACTTATGCTGTTTAATAATATATTATTTCTAAACTGATCTCTGCTATTAAATTCATCTCTTGTATTATAACGAAGACCCGATTCAAATTTAATAGCATTTTTAAACTCTCGAGTGTAGTCGATATTAGTGGTGTAGTTTTTATTATTTCCAGCACCTCTACTTTCTTGGTTTAAATAGCTTGAATTAATGATAGACCAGCTATCATTAGTAGCATTATTGTAGTTAAAGTCGGCAGTTAATTCGTGACCCTGTTCTGCAAATAAATGTTTAAAACTTACTTGTGCTCCTTTATTATAGTAGGCAAAATTGGAACTATTATCGAATAATATTGATTTTTTAATATTTTGTTTTACAGAATCAATGATTTGATTTCCACTCGACAAGGAGCCTCCTTGTGAGAGACTTCCATAAAATGAAAAACTATTTCTATTATCAGGTAAATAATCAAGGCCTGCGCGGTAAAAATTAAAAGATCCATTACTTGTGTTATCATTAATAGTATTAATAGAGCTTGGCAGGGAGCCTCCTATAATTTCTCTATTATTGGTACTATTAGATATTGATTTACGTCCAAATATATTGGCACTTAAGGAGAAGTTGACTTTATTGTTTCGGATATTCATGTCACCACCACCATTAAATTTTCCACGCATATCAATACCGGATCTAATGCCGCCATTATAACCGTTCTTTTTATTTTTCTTTAAAACAATATTTAATATACCTGCATTACCACCGGAAGCATCATACTTAGCAGATGGGTTAGTGATAATTTCAACTTTATCAATAATATCGGCTGGAATTTGATCCATCGTTAATGTAGTAGGTCGGTTGTCGATTAATAGAGTAGGGGTCGCATTCCTAAGGGTCACATTCCCATCTATATCCACATTTAAATTGGGTATATTTTTCATTACTTCTACAGCAGTTTGACCTGTACTAAGTAAATTTTTGTCAACATTGAATATTTTACGATCGATGCCCATTTCAAATTGGGGCCTAGCAGTGGTAGTAACTGTTACACTTTGCAAGTCGGTTGCCGACTCTTCAAGTTTAATATTACCTAAATCCTTATCCACTAATGCCATCATTTCTTGCATGCTTTGCCCCCCGCCCATTTTAATACCAAAACTTACTTGCTTTTCTAATTTTTTATATCCCACATTCGTAATGATTAATTTGAAATTACCCATGAGAGGTAAATTTTCAAAACTAAAATCACCATTGGGAGCCGTTAGCATGGTTCCCAAAATAGCCTCAGTGCTTTTTTTGGTAGTAGGATCAAATTTGGATCCTTTTATTTGAAGGGTAACTCCCTCAATTCCTTTTTTATTAGCATCTATGATTTTACCATAAAAATGGCCCATGTTCATATTGCCGCCACCCGTTCTTGCGCCGCCAGGTATTTGCGAAAATCCGTTTTGTTCAATTAGAATTAAACTTAAGAGTAAATAGATGTATTTCATGCTATATTGGATGCGTTTAAAGGTTCCTGGTTTATTGGATTTGCAAATATCAGGTATCTTATCTAAGAATGGCTTGCAGAATGTATAAACGGCAATTATTAAGGTGTCAAAAAAAGATAAATCACCCCGCCCCAAATAATGCCAATTAAAAAACTAATCCATCTTAGTTTTTGAGTTGCATTTATCAAAACTGTTTCAAGAATTGGCGCCCATTTTATAGAAAGGATAGACAAAAAGTCTTCTTGAATACTTTTAGACAATTGACTAATTAAATCAGGAAAAAGTTGACGAAGCTCTTCTATAAAGACTTCTTTTAATTGGGCAATTGTTTTTTCGCCAATAAACATAGAAATGATGGGCAATTTTTGGACTAAACGTTCCTTAAAAAAACTATCTAAGTTGGTATCTATAAAAGGTAAAATAGTAGTAAAAGAATTTGATTTATGTTCTTCTATCAAATTATCAATAGGTAATTTTTTAATCATTTGATGCAGGGCGCTTTCCAAGGGGTAATTGCCAATTATAATTGGATTTTTTGGAAAAAAAAGTAGCTTAATATAGCTCCATGAAATAAACCAAGTTAAACATCCGGTTAATAAAGCAATAACAATTCCAATCATACATTGTATTTAACTGAAAAAACCTACTCCTTCCCGATTGCACGGGAGGAATAGGTTTTTGGGAGAACGATGGGTCTCGAACCCACGACCTACAGATCCACAAACTGTCGCTCTAACCTACTGAGCTACGCCCTCCATATAGGGCGGCAAAAATACGTTAATTAGGGAATCTAGGAAATAAGTTTTGATAGTTTTTATAAATTTGTCATAAAAAATGGTCTTTATTTCAATTATGGCCCTATCCTAACCATTTTACACTATTTTTGAAATACTTCATGCATAGATTTATGACATACTTAAAACAAAATAAGTGGAAAGCATTTGCCACTATAATCGTATCTGGCGGTTTATTTTTCGCATTCAACACTTTCAAGCCTGCTGATCAAGAGACTCAAGAAAATAGACATCGTAAACTTTTATCTACGATTGGTCAATTATTAGAGTCGGAGCATTATAGCCCGAGAAAAATAGACGATGCATTTTCTAAGGATGTTTTTGATGCTTATTTGAAAACGTTGGATCCTGAAAAGAATCTTTTTTTACAATCTGATATTGATTCTTTAAAAATATTCTCAACTACCATTGATGATGAAATTCATGGCAGTCCCATTTTATTTGAGCCTGCGGCAGATGCTATTTATGAAAGAAGAGTATTGGAGTCAAAAAAAATATTTGAAGAAATTATAGAACAGCCTTTAGATTTTACAGTAGAAGATTCTTTACTATTGGAAGTGGATAGTATTCAATATCCTTCTAATGCTAAAGATAAATATACAAGGTGGCATCAATTAATAAAGTATAAGGCTTTAGATAGGTATGTAAGTTTAATAGAAGACAGAGAGAAGCAACAAGCCGCTAAAGCTATTAAAGACACTGCTAAAATAAAAGATACGATAAAGTCAACTTTTGTTTATAAAGCCAATGCTTTATTAGAAGTGGATGCGCGTGCATCGGTAAAGAAAAATTATACAAAAAGATTTAACCAATTAGAAAAAAACTTTGACAAAGAAAAAAGATTCGAATCTTTTTTAAATACGATTACAGGTTTAATGGATCCGCATACCGATTATTTTGCTCCTATAGAAAAAAGGTCATTCACGGAACAAATGAGTGGAACCTTTTATGGTATTGGCGCGCAATTGACACAGGATGACAATGGTATTAAGATAGCCAGTGTTCAGCCAGGAGGTGCCGCATGGAAATCGGGCCAATTGGTCATGAATGATGTCATTATAAAAATTGCTCAAGGCGCAGAAGAGCCAGTAGATGTAGCAGGCTTTGAAACTACGGAAGCAGTAAAACTAATTCGTGGTAATTTAGGAACGGAAGTGAGACTGACCATCAGAAAATCAGACGGTACTACTAAAGTGGTGGCGTTGAAAAGAGAAAAAATTGTATTAGATGAGGCTTTTGCAAGAAGTGCCATTATTCAAAAGGGTAATGATAAATATGGTTATATTCTTCTT
>CANHOY010000096.1 GCA_947462495.1 Bacteroidota bacterium | reverse complement strand
GATGATCTCTTTCTATGGTACGAATAATATCACCTTCATCTATTTGCATATGATAGATGTCATACAATAATTTAAAATTAGGAGAATCTAATTGTTTACATAATTCAATACCCCAACTAGATTTATCGCACATATAATCTTTATGATCCACTCTTGAATTCAAAAGTTCCATTTGAATAATTACCCCTCTTTTTTCTGCATGCGCCATAATTCTTTTCAAACCAGTAACACAATTTTTTAAACCGATGGCATCATCCATACCTTTTCGGTTTCCAGAAAAACAAATTAAGTTGGTATACCCAGCGTCAGCAACGTAATTTATATGGTCGGTATAATTTTTAACTAGTTGGTCATGGTATTGCAAAGTATTAAAACCTTCTGTCAAACTTATTTCAGCACCATTAGACATGGTAGAGGTTAAACCATTTTCTTTTAAAACTTTCCAATCGGCAGGACCTACTAAATCCATTCCTATCATTCCAATTTCTTTAAAGCTTTTTGCTAAAGAATCAATGGGTATTCCACCATAACACCATCTGCAAGCAGTATGGTTAATATTACCTTTAAGTGGGGTTGAACTAGTTTGATTTTTCACGGCTGCTAAAATATTTGTAGGAAGGACAACACCTGTTGCAAGTGCAGCCGATCCGGTTAAAACTTGTTTAATTAGTTTACGTCTATTGACAGTAGATGACATGTTGAAATTTTAAGGGGTACATTAAATTTGATTTGATAAATATAATTTTTATTTCCTGTTTTTAATAAAATAATTGGTTAAAAAAGGAGGTAATTTGCAAAATAATAAGGAAATTGCTACTAGATTACGCTGAACGTGTTAGTACAACACAATCAAACGATTTTTAAGCCAAAAAATATTCAAAAAATGAATCGAAAATTACGAATGGGAATGGTCGGCGGTGGAAAAGACGCTTTTATAGGAGCCATACACAGACTCGCTGCCAACATGGATGGATTAATTGAAGTTAGCTGTGGTGCGTTAAGTATTAATCCTGAAACTGCAGTAGCTTCAGGCGAAGCATTGTTTCTTCCCAAAGAAAGAACTTACCTCACTTATGATGAGATGATAAAGAAAGAGGCCAATTTACCAGCTAACGAGCGTATGGATTTTGTAACCATCGTAACTCCGAATTTTGCGCACTTTGCTCCAGCCATGATGGCTTTGGATTATGGCTTTCATGTTGTAATTGAAAAACCAATTACTTTTTCTTTGGACGAAGCAAAACAATTGAAGAAAAAATTAGAGGAGACAGGTCTAACACTTTGCTTAACGCATACTTATTCAGGATACCCAATGGTAAAGCAAGCAAAGGCCATGGTGAAAGAAGGTAAATTAGGAAAGATTAGAAAGGTTTGGGTAGAATATCCACAAGGTTGGTTAAGCAAATTATCAGAAAGAGAGGGCAATGCACAAGCAGCTTGGAGAACCGATCCAAAAAAATCTGGCAAAAGTTCGGTGATGGGTGATATTGGAACTCATGCTGCACACTTGGCAGAATATATAACTGGTGCAAAAATTACCGATGTATGTGCTGAATTAAATACGATGGTAGAAGGGCGTTTATTAGATGATGATGGGGCAGTGATGTTAAAGTTTGATAACGGCGCTAAAGGAGTTTTAATGGCATCGCAAGTAGCAGCAGGAGAAGAAAACGCTTTAAAAATAAGAGTTTATGGAGAGCACGGAGGAATTGAATGGGCACAACATGAGCCTAATACTTTAATTGTTAAATGGCTTGCACAACCCGCTCAAATATTAAGAGCAGGTGGAAATTATGGCGCTCATTTATCTGCTGCAGCCATTCACAACTCAAGAACACCAGGCGGACATCCTGAAGGATACTTAGAAGCTTTTGCTAATATCTATCGCAACTTTGCATTAACATTAGGTTGTAAAATAGATGGTACAAAACCAACTCCAGAAATGTTAGACTTCCCGGGCATTGAGGATGGCTTAAGAGGAATGGCTTTCATTGATAACGTAGTAGCTTCTTCACAGTCCGATATTAAATGGACACCTTATGTTATTTAAAATATAAATATGACAACAATAAAAGGACCTGCTATTTTTTTAGCACAATTCATGGGCGATACCGCTCCGTTTAATACTTTAGAAAGTATTTGTAAATGGGCTGCTGGTTTAGGTTTCAAAGGAGTTCAAATACCTACTTGGGACCCAAGATGCATCGATTTAAAAAAAGCAGCCGAAAGCAAAACCTATGCAGATGAAATAAAAGCAATCGTTGCTAAAGCAGGAATGGAAATCACAGAATTATCCACTCATTTGCAAGGACAATTAGTGGCAGTGCATCCAGCTTACGATGCTCAATTTGATGGCTTTGCTCCCAAAGAAGTGCATGGCAATTCAAAAGCAAGAACAGAATGGGCAGTACAACAATTAATATATGCTGCCAAAGCATCCCAAAATTTAGGATTAAATGCACACGCCACTTTTAGTGGTGCATTATTATGGCATACAGTATATCCTTGGCCACAACGTCCTGCGGGATTAGTGGATACAGGATTTAATGAATTAGCAAAAAGGTGGTTGCCTATATTAAATGAGTTTGATAAAGTAGGCGTTGATGTTTGTTATGAAATTCATCCTGGAGAAGACTTACATGATGGTGCTACTTATGAAATGTTTTTAGATAAAGTAAAGCAACATCCTCGTGCCTGTTTACTATATGATCCTTCTCACTTTGTTTTACAGTGTATGGATTACTTAGGATATATTGATGCATTTCACGAGCGTATTAAAATGTTCCATGTAAAAGATGCAGAGTTTAATCCAACAGCAAAGCAAGGCGTGTATGGTGGTTATCAAAATTGGATTGACCGAGCAGGTAGATTTAGATCTCTAGGAGATGGGCAGGTAGATTTCAAAAGTATATTTAGCAAATTAGCTGCCTACAATTTTAAAGGCTGGGCCGTTATGGAATGGGAATGTGCTATCAAGCATCCAGAAGTTGGTGCAGCAGAAGGAGCAATTTTTATTCAAAAAAATATTATCAAAGTAACAGAAAAAGCTTTTGACGATTTCGCTAATACCGGATCGGATGAAGCATTTAATAAAAAAATATTGGGCATTTAAACATTAAAAACAGAAGTACAATGAAGAAGGTTTTATTTATTATGACAGTAGGAATGGCCATGATGGCATGTGGTGGCGGATCAGGAGAAGCAGCAAAAACAGCAAACGCTGAAACTAAACCAGCAGCACCTGCAGTGGTAAGTTTATCTGATAATCCAGATTATCAAAAAGGGTTGGCTTTGGTAGCAGGTAGCGATTGTTTAACCTGTCACAAAACAAGTGAAAAAAATATTGGACCTGCTTACAAAGATGTAGCGGCAAAATATGAAAATACAGAAGCCAATGTAAAAATGTTAGCTGCTAAAATTATAAAAGGCGGAAGTGGCAACTGGGGTGCGATTCCGATGTCTCCTCATCCACAATTAAAACAAGAAGATGTAGAGGCAATGGTTAAATATGTCTTACTTTTAAAGAAGTAAGGTTTTACACCTACAATATTAATTTACACAACCAATTATCATGAAAAAATTATTGCTTGCCTGCTTGGTAACATTTGTTTTTACACCAACCAATGCACAAAAATGGACTTCCTTATTTGACGGAAAAACTACCAAAGGTTGGCATAGTTTTGGTAAAACTACAGCTGGAGAAGCTTGGACAGTAGACAATGGCTCTATTGTATTTGACCCTATTGCTAAAAAAGCGGGGAAAGAAGGTGGCGACCTAGTTTCTGATGAAAGTTATAATGATTTTCATTTGCAATTGGAATGGAAGATTGCTAAAAACGGAAATAGTGGTATTATCTTTTTTGTACAAGACGACCCTATCAAATATAAAAATACTTGGCATACAGGACCTGAAATGCAAGTGCTGGACAATGATGGTCACTCTGACGGAAAAATTATTAGCCACAGAGCTGGCGATTTATATGATTTAATTGTAGGGAAAGAAGGTGTTGCAAAACCATTTGACGAATGGAACAAAGTAGATATCATTTCTGTTAAAGGTAAATTAGACTTAATCTTAAATGACATCACAGTGGTGAGTACCCATTTAGGTGATAGTGGATGGAAAGAATTAATTAGGAGATCTAAATTTGCAAAAGGAGAATCTCCAGATTTCGCTAAGATTTTTTCTGGTCATATCGCATTACAAGATCATGGAGACAAAGTTTCCTTTAGAAATATTCGAATCCAAAAATTATAATTCATAATAGTGCAAACTATTCATGAGAACTTCATGCGTCAGGCCCTCGTGCAAGCACAGAGGGCCTTTGACATGGACGAAGTCCCAGTAGGGGCTATCATAGTCATGCATGAAAAAATTATTGCTAAAGCACACAATCAAGTACAACTTTTAAAAGATGTAACGGCGCATGCAGAAATTTTAGCCATCTCTAGCGCCTGCGAGAGTTTACAAGCAAAATACTTACCAGAAGCTACTTTATATGTTACCATTGAGCCTTGCTTAATGTGTGCAGGTGCATTGTACTGGAATAAAATTGGACATATTGTTTTTGGAGCTTATGATGAAAAAAATAGTTATCGTAGAGTAACAGAAAAAAATCCTTTTCATCCTTCCACTACCCTAGTAGGTGGAATTTTACAAGATGATTGTGCCGCACTCATGCAAGCTTTTTTTAAAGCCAAGCGTTAACATCATAACTAAAGAAAATTCTAAATATTATTTCGAGTCGAACATTCGAGCACGCGCAGTGAGAGACGAGAAATAGATATTGAGGATGGATTTAATTGACTTACACTTTCAATAAAAGCTTCTTTTTCTTTTCTATTTAGGGAAAAAAAGGCTTGCCTTCGCTTAAATCAAAGGAAAGCATTGTAATTTTGAGCTTCATTCAAGAAACAATTAAATAAAAAATATGTCATTTACTTTACCAGCGTTACCCTACGCACACGAAGCATTAGAACCCCATTTTGATACCTTGACCATGCAAATTCATCATGGCAAGCACCATCAAGCTTATGTAGACAATTTAAATAAAGCCATTGCAGGTACACCTAATGAAGGCAAGAGTATAGAAGAATTAGTAAAAGTGGCTGGAACCATCAGCCCAGCGGTAAGAAACAATGGAGGTGGTCATTGGAACCATAGTTTCTTTTGGGCAAGCTTAGCACCTAATGCGGGTGGAGTTCCCACAGGCGCATTGGCTGACGCGATCAATGCTGCTTTCGGAACTTTAGATGCATTCAAAGAAAAATTTGCCGCTGCAGGTATGACACGTTTTGGTAGTGGCTGGGCTTGGTTAATCGTAAAAGATGGAAAATTAGAAGTAAGCTCCACCCCCAATCAAGACAATCCATTAATGGATGTGGCGGATGTAAAAGGACATCCTATTTTAGGCGCTGATGTTTGGGAACACGCTTATTATTTAAAATATCAAAATAGAAGAGCTGATTATTTAGCTGCTTTTTGGAATGTAGTAAATTGGTCGGTAGTAGCTGAGCGTTTTGCTGCTGCAAAATAAAATATAGATACAAACTATTTATAAAACCTGTACCTAAAAAGTGCAGGTTTTTTTATGCACTACTAATAATATAGAAAATAATATCAAGGCACCGGATCATACCCATGCCCACCACCTGGCCTGCATTTACTCAAACGTTTCGCGCCTAAGAAAATTCCTTTTAACGGCCCATATTTCTGAATGGCTTCAATGGTATAATGAGAGCAGGTTGGTGTAAACCTACACTTGCTTACACCCAACCAAGGAGAAAGCACATATTGATAAAAGCGAATCAATACAATAAACGGGAAGGCTATTATCTTATTAAATGTTTGCAAAAAAAATTATTTGTTGGGTGGTGTTAGTTTTTTAACCAGCAAGCTCAAAGCCTCTTTTAATTTATGTTGAATTTCTAATTGTGTCAATACAACTACATCTGTATATAAAAAAAATAAGTTTAAACGCTTATTGGTTAAAGACACTTGTCCCATAAAATTAGGTTTCTCTAAACGGTAAGCTTCTCGTAATAATCTTTTAACACGATTTCGTTGCACCGCTTTGCGAAAGGTTCTACTAGGTGCACCAACTCCAGCTTGAAGGATACCATTGGATTCAGTCATTCCCTTACTCGCATCTGGTTCCATTATTTCTATTGTATAAATTAATTTAATAGGAAATGCATTAATAGATTGCCCCTTTGAAAACAAATGTTGCGTTTGTTTTCTACTTTTTAGTTTATCCTGTTTTTTATAGGTGAACACTTTAGGCAAGCTGATTAATTTTTATAAGATACCCTTATGAAAAAAGTCCTTCCCGAAAACGGGAAGGACTTTAAAATTATTGAATTTATTTGTATAAGTAAGCCGAGTCGAAACTCTGGAAAAATTATTTTAATCCTTTCTCACTAGATACAGTTAGTTTTTTGCGTCCTTTCTTGCGTCGGCTTGCTAATACTTTACGACCGTTAGCAGATTCCATACGTTTACGGAAACCGTGAACTGATTTACGACGACGTTTATGGGGTTGAAATGTACGTTTCATTTGATGTCTTTTACTTGCTTAGTTTCTTAAAAAAAATTCCACATCCAATAGCAGTCACCATACCACTACCTGTGAAAGGACGGCAAAAATAGGGTATTTTTTCATTTTTAAGCTAAATCTGTATGTTTTGCCTCAATTTTTTGTCCAAAAAACAGACT
>CANHOY010000095.1 GCA_947462495.1 Bacteroidota bacterium | reverse complement strand
ATTAATTCTTTTAAATCAAATTCATTTTCAAATTCTACATTCACACTCTCACTGTGGCCACCCATCACTGGAATACGAACAGTGGTCGCTGTTACTTTAATGCTATCATCTTGCATAATTTTGCAAGTTTCTTTGACCATTTTCATTTCTTCTTTGGTATATCCATTCTCTAAAAAAACATCAATTTGCGGAATGGCATTTAAATCAATAGCATATTTGTACGCCATATCTTCGGTTGCTACCTTAGCTCCTTTTCTTTCTTCCATTAATTGATCAACTGCTTTTTTTCCTGTACCAGTGACACTTTGATACGTACTTACCACCACTCTTTTAATTGTATACTTTGCATGCAAAGGTTGCAAAGCCACCACCATTTGTATGGTAGAGCAATTGGGATTTGCAATAATTAAATCTTCAGCAGTTAAAACATGGGCATTTACTTCGGGAACCACTAATTTTTTAGTAGGATCCATTCTCCATGCAGAAGAATTATCAATTACCCGAATTCCTGCTGCTGCAAATTTTGGTGCCCACTCCAATGAAGTACTCCCACCTGCAGAAAAAATAGCTACTGCTGGCTTAGCCGCAATACCTTCTTCCATGCCCACTATTTTATAGGACTTCCCTTTAAAGCTTACTTCCTTGCCCACGGAACGAGCGGAAGCCACTGGGATTAATTCAGTTACTGGAAAATTCCTTTCCGCTAAAACTTGTAACATTTTTGTGCCTACTAGCCCTGTGGCACCAACAACTGCAACTTTCATTTTTATTTATTTTATAAATTTAAAAAGCCTTCCAATTTCTTGGAAGGCTTCTGAATATATTTTTAGCATACAAACAATCAGCACCTTCCTATTACAGAGGTTTCATAATTTGTTTTGTATGTTTATATTTTGTCATATCGAGAACGAAATTAATTCGAAACTAATGAATCACCAAATTTATACTAATTCAATATCAAAATTGACTAGCTGAACGAACGATTGTATGCGTTCTTTAATATCTGCTTCGTTAATTTCAGTCAAACGTTGAGTGCCAAATTTTTCCACACAAAAACTTGCCAAAGCACTACCTACAATAATAGCAGACTTCATGTTATTGAAAGAAAAATCTTTTGTTCTAGCCAAGTGTGCAACAAAACCACCAGCAAAAGTATCTCCAGCACCAGTTGGATCAAATACATCTTCTAATGGTAAGGCAGGTGCAAAAAACACTTCAGATTTATGAAATAAAAGCGCTCCATGTTCCCCTTTCTTTATAATTAAAAACTTAGGCCCCATAGCCATAATTTTTTTAGCCGCTTTCACTAAACTGTATTCTCCACTTAATTGACGTGCTTCACTATCATTCACCATTAAAACATCTACCAAACTTATAGTATGTAATAAGTCGTCCATCATTATTTCCATCCAAAAATTCATCGTATCCATTACGATTAATTTTGGACGATTTTTCATTTGCTTAATCACACTACTTTGAACCCCTGGTACTAAATTGCCCAACATTAAAATTTCACAGTCTTGATAACTATCTGGCACAATAGGTTGGAAATTTTCCAATACATTTAATTGAGTTTCGATAGTATCACGCGTGTTCATATCTAAATGGTACTTACCACTCCAGAAAAATGTTTTTTCGTCTTTTTTTATTTGAACGCCTTCTAAATCTACTCCTCTTGCTGCAAGTGCGTCTAATTCAGATTGAGGAAAATCACCTCCAACAACAGAAATTTGCTTCACCGTAGTAAAGTTTGAAGCACACCATGCAATATAGGTAGCCGCTCCACCAATTATTTTATCGCTTTTCCCAAATGGGGTTTCAATGGCATCAAAGGCCATGGATCCTACAACAACTAATGACATGTTTAATTATTTAATTTTCAGCTGCGAAACTACGATTTTTACTGCTAAGTAGACTTTTGAATAAGGAAGACCACTGTATTTGTTCTAAGTGGCTGATAATCAAAAAACTAACAAAATAGCTTGTTTTTTTAAATTATACCCCCTATTTAAAGAAATAATTCTATAATTTCGTACTAACAAATTACCAATTTTATAGTTATATGGCCAGAATTAAAACGGAAAAAAACGGATCCAGAAAAGATGTAATTGTTAGTAAGGCAGCCACTCTTTTTAGAGAAAAAGGATATAAAGCAGCAAGTATGCGTGATTTAGCAGAGGCCGTAGGGGTAGAAGCAGCTAGTTTATACAATCACATCAAATCAAAAAGCGAATTGCTCCATGAATTGGTTTTTAATGTGGCCAATAGATTTGTACTAAAGATGGATGAAATTGAATCTGAGCCCATCAGCTCTCTTCAAAAAATGGAAAAATTATTACGCTTTCACATTAGCGAAATGATTCATAGTTATGAGGAAGTGTATGTAAGTGATAGAGAATGGAAACATTTGTCAGATCCTTATTTATCAAATTATCAAAATCAACGAAGAGTATACCGCAAAAGGATTGCAGCGATTATTGAAGAAGGTATTAGAAATAAAGAAATCAAAGCTATTGACGCACCTACGGTGGTATTAATATTTTTACACGCAGTAAGTGGCATTGAAAGTTGGCATAGATCTACTAAAAAAATAAGTGCTTCCGAATTAGAACAAAACATGGTGGCTATTTTAATAGATGGATTAAAAGCCAATAAATAAAACCATAGCAGTTTTACACTTACTTATATTCAAAGCAAACAATAATCTACTTAATTAGCTTTTGTAAGAAGCACTTTACGTTTAGATACCTACTATAATAATACTGTTTTAGCCGTAAGATTTAGTTAACTTTGCCATTCATTACAACAAAGTGTCAGAAAGAAACAATTTTATAGATTACATCCGTATATTTTGCCATAGTGGACATGGTGGTGCTGGATGTAAACACTTTCTTCGCAATAAATTAACTGCCAAAGGAGGCCCAGATGGTGGGGATGGTGGCCGTGGAGGTCATATCATCCTTAGAGGCAATGCGCAACTCTGGACCTTATTGCACTTACGCTATTATAAAAATGTAATCGCGGATGATGGTGAAAATGGAACAAAAAATAAGTGTACTGGTAAAGATGGTCAAGATATTATTATAGAAGTGCCTTTGGGTACCATAGCTAGAGATGAGCTTACAGGAAAAGTAGAAGCAGAAATTTTAAAGGACGGACAAGAAGTGATATTGGTCAAAGGGGGTCGAGGTGGCTTAGGCAATAGCAATTTTGCTACCCCTACACAACAGGTACCCGAATATGCTCAACCGGGAGAAGATGGAGTAGAAGGCTGGAAGAATATTGAATTAAAAGTTTTGGCCGATGTAGGATTAGTAGGATTCCCGAATGCTGGTAAATCTACCTTACTTTCAGTGATAACCGCTGCTAAACCTAAAATTGCTAATTATGCTTTTACTACCTTAACACCTCAGTTGGGTATGGTAGAATATCGTAATAATTTATCATTTTGTATTGCTGACTTGCCAGGTATTATTGAAGGTGCAGCAGAAGGAAAAGGTTTAGGTCATCGATTTTTAAGACATATTGAACGCAATGCAGTTTTACTATTTTTAATTCCTGCAGATTCGAATGACCATAAAAAAGAATTTGAAATTTTAAAGCATGAATTAGAGCAATTCAACCCAGAATTGTTACAGAAAGAATTTATCATTGCCATTAGTAAATCAGATTTACTAGATCAAGAATTAACCGACGCTATTACCAAAGAGCTTCCTAAAAATATTCCACATATTTTTATTTCCTCTGCCATACAAAAGAATTTAGTAGAACTAAAAGATATTTTGTGGAAGGCTTTGAACAAGCCCATCTAATTTTTGCAAAGAAAAAAATATTAAAAGAAAAATTGGCTAAAAGAATTTAAAAAGCCCCCCGAATTTTCGGGGGGCTTTTTAATAATTCATCAGAGAAGTATTTAATTCGAAGCTGCCTTCGTGGCTTTGCTTCTATTATTTTCATCTAAAATAGATTTACGCATACGAACCGATTTTGGTGTTACTTCAATACACTCATCAAATTGAATGTATTCCATACACTCTTCTAAAGTAAATAATACTTTAGGGGTAATACGAACGCTATCATCAGAACCACTCGCACGGTGGTTGGTTAATTTTTTCATCTCTACCGCGTTAATATTTAAATCACCTGGCTTAATGTGCTCAGCCAATACTTGACCAGCATAAATTTCTTCCCCTGGTTCAATAAAGAAACGACCTCTATCTTGTAATTTATCAATAGAATAAGCTGTGGTTAATCCAGCAAACTTTGCAACTAGTACGCCATTACTTCTACCAGGAATAGGTCCTTTCCAAGGCTTGTATTCATTGAATCGATGAGCCATTACCGCTTCACCAGCAGTTTGGGTGAGCATTTGAGAACGTAGACCAATCAATCCTCTTGAAGGAATATCAAATTCTAAATGCTGCATAGTTCCTTTAGATTCCATAATTAACATCTCCCCTTTCTTTTGGGTAACTAAATCAATTACTTTACCACTAAAATCTGCCGGAACATCCACTACTAATATTTCAAATGGCTCATGTTTACGGCCGTCAATTTCTTTTACTAAAACTTGTGGATTACCTACTGTTAATTCATATCCTTCGCGACGCATGGTTTCTACTAATACCCCTAAGTGTAATATTCCACGACCAAATACTAAGAAACTATCTGCACTATCTGTTTCTTCTACACGCAAAGCCAAATTCTTCTCTGTCTCTTTCATTAAACGATCACGAATGTGACGAGAAGTTACAAACTTACCTTCCTTACCGAAGAAAGGAGAGTTGTTAATACTAAAAGTCATACTCATCGTAGGTTCATCTACACTAATTACAGGTAATGCTTCTGGATTTTCAGGATCAGCAATGGTATCTCCAATACTAAAATCTTCTAAACCTACTACCGCACATAAGTCACCTGAAACAACTTCAGTTACTTTACGTTTACCCATTCCTTCAAATACGTATAATTCTTTTACTTTATTTTTCTTTAAGCTTCCGTCTGCTTTAACTAATACAATATTTTGTCCTTCTTTAATGGTGCCTCTTTCTACTTTACCAATGGCAATACGACCTAAGAAAGAAGAATAATCCAATGAAGTAATTTGCATTTGTGTATGGCCCTCTTTTACATCTGGTCCTGGTACATATTTTAAGATACCATCCATTAAAGGAAAAATATCTTCGCATTGCGTTAAACTATCATTGAACCAACCATTTTTACCGCTACCATAAAACGTAGGAAAATTTAATTGTTCTTCAGTAGCATCTAAATTGAAAAACAATTCGAATACTGCATCGTGCACTTCGTCTGGACGGCAGTTTTCTTTATCTACTTTATTGATAATTACAATCGGCTTTAAATTTAACTGTAAAGCTTTTTGTAATACGAAACGTGTTTGAGGCATAGGGCCTTCAAAAGCATCTACTAATAAACAAACACCATCTGCCATTTTCAAAACGCGCTCTACTTCCCCACCAAAGTCAGAGTGACCTGGGGTATCAATTACGTTAATTTTAACTCCGTTATAAGTTACGGAAGCATTCTTACTTAAAATGGTAATTCCTCTTTCACGTTCTAGCTCATTGCTATCCATGATCAAGTCCCCAGTTTCCTGGTTGTCTCTGAATACTTTTGTAGCGTGTAAAATACGGTCTACCAGGGTGGTTTTGCCGTGGTCAACGTGAGCGATAATAGCGATGTTTCTTATTTCCATGTACTGTTTTGAGGCTGCAAAGGTACATCGTTTCAACTCCTAAAAAAAACAAAAGGGAGAAATTGGAATAATAAGATTTACACTCTAATATATATATTATATTTATTTAATATATAACCCAATAACCAGCAAACAAGCATATAAGAAATAGCAAAGGCAAGGGAGGCCCAATAAGCGGCTAAATGAGCAAAACTGTTTTGATAAATCCAATCAAATAAGGACTGATCTCCTATAGAAATTAGACGGAGGCAGATCAGCAAAAGTTCAGAGAAAAGATAGATGACCAATGGATTTTTGCCAAAAACCTCAAAAAAGCTGGTAAACTGATGCTGGCGATGCAATTCGACTCGGTAAATAATGGTGGCAATAATTACCATATCTAAACCCACCGTCAAAAGCACAAAAGAACTTGACCATAACTTTTTATTGATAGGGAATTGATAGTTCCACATGAAAGCCAAAAAAATAAAGCCAGCACCCCACATTAATAAATGAGTAAGCCCATCATAGGTTTTGCCTTTTTCTTGAATGAATTTTCCTACTCTATAACCAATGAGCACATTTACAATAGCAGGTAAGGTACTTAACCATCCTTCAGGGTCAAAAGCAAATCCCTCTCCATGATACATATGGCTTTCCCCCATCAACCATTTATCAAAAACTATTCCCACATTACCAGTAATGCTTAAAGGATCGGAGGGAGCACCAAAGTGCATGCTAATATACCAGTAGCCAATTAAAATTAAGGCAGACAATATCATCAATACCTTTTCATGCATGTATAATGTAATGATTGAGGCTATTCCATAACAAAGTGCAATTCTTTGTAGCACACCTAATATACGAGTATCACTCATTGGACTGGTAAAAGGAAACCAATACATGAGGTAGCCCAATATAAATATAAGTGCTGTTCTTTTTATTATCTTAAGTATCACTGTTGAATTGCTTAATTTTTCCCATTTAGGTAATACAAAACTCATGGCATTTCCGACTGCAAATAAGAAGGAAGGGAAGACTAAATCGGT
>CANHOY010000094.1 GCA_947462495.1 Bacteroidota bacterium | reverse complement strand
TGCACCCTACTATCTACAATCGCTTGTTTTCTTTTTTCCGACCAACGTTTGTCTGCAACGCCCTCTCCTGCTAAATGAACAATAATATTCGCTGCTTGAATTGCACTAGCATCTATCATGCCTTTTTCTACATCCCATTTTGCAAAACTCACATTTAAACGGCGGGACTTTCTATCTTTTCTAGTTAGTACTATTACCTTATACCCCTTCTCTAAAAATAGAGTGGTTAAAGCTTTTCCAATCATGCCCGTCCCCCCAGTAATTAATACAGTTTGCATAAGGTAAAAGTACAATTTCAATTTTATAATGGACAGAATAAAATAAAAAACCCCGCCTGGTTAAAGCGGGGTTACAACTAAAATCAACTGAGCCAAAAAACAATTTAATCAGGTTTTTTACCGTCTAAAAATGTATTGATGGTAGAAATTTGTGTTTGATTGTTCTCGTCTTTCTCAACGGTGTACTTACTATAATAGTTTTCTACCGAAGCCAATGTATTCCCAAATAAATCTAAATTTCTTCTAACATAAGCTGGCACTGCATCAAATTCGGTGTTTGGATCAGGGCCATTGTTGATATTGAAAGATAAATTTCTTAATTTTTGAATACGCTCAGCCACTTTTCTTCTTTGTTCTTCGGCATTGTCTAAAGGCATTTCTAATGAAGAAGGATGCACAGGTCTAGCAGGTTGTGGATTGCTTTCATCTCTCATTACTAATTGCATTGAAGGTTCTTCCTCCACTCTAAATGAACTTTGATACTCCACTACTTCAGGTGCTTTCGGCATTTCAATCACTTCTTCTTGAATCATCTCCACCACAGGAACCGTTTCTATAATTACTTCGGCTGGCGCTTCGGTGGCAAAGCTTAATTCCATTTCTTCTTCCATCATTTCCTCTTCCAACATTTCTTCATCTTCCATTTCTTCTTCTGGAGTATGTTCTTCAAATATCACTTCCTCTAATGCTTCTTCGTTGAAAATTTCTTCTTCTATTTCTTCCTCGGTAGCATAGATATTAGTGGGCTTATTTAAAATAAATTCAGTTGGAGCTAAAGCCTCATTGGCATCTAATTCAAATAAAACAACTTCTGGTGACAATTGAGCAGCATCTATTACTTCAACTTCTTCTTCCAATTCTTCTAGTATCATTTCTTCCTCTGCTACTACCACTGGTGTTTCATTAAGTGTTATTTCCTCAATCATACTCATAGCTTCAATACTAATTTCTGCATCTATTTCCGCCTCGTATTCTTTTTCACTTATTTCATCTAGTTCAAATTCTTCTTCAGCGTCTTCAGCGTCATCTGCCATATGCAAAATTGGCTCCTCCCCTAAAGTAAAATAACTGTCTCCAATTTCAGGCTCTTCTATTTTTTCAACAACCTCTTCAGGTGTTGCAGTTATTTTATTGCTAGCATCATTCAGCACTTCCTCTGAAAGTAATGTCATCACAATTTTTTCCTCAATAGGAGCCTCCACTTTTTTTGGTGTTTCTTTCATAAAGGGGTCTTTACCCTCAAACCCAGTGGCAATTAAGGTAATACCTAATTTTTGACCAAGTGTTGCATCATAACCCATTCCCATAATAACATCAGAATGTTCACCAGTGCGTTCACGTAAGTAGTTGTTGATAGTTTCTAATTCATCCATGGTGCATTCATAATCCCCTTCGGCACTATTGATATTTAATAAGATCCATTTAGCCCCTTTAATATCATTGTCATTTAATAATGGTGAATTCAAGGCTTCTTCAATGGCTCTTTCTGCTCTATTTTCTCCCTCAACTTCCGCCTTTCCTAAAATGGCCACTCCACCATTTTTCATAACGGTACATACATCCGCAAAGTCCACTATAATATGTCCACGACTATTAATTACATCGGTGATACATTTTGCTGCAGTAGCTAAAACGTTATCCGCTTTTGTAAAAGCTTCCTTCATTTTTAAATTACCATATTGCACACGCAACTTATCGTTAGAGATCACTAATAAAGTATCTACCAAAGGCTTTAATTGCTTGATTCCCTCTTCGGCTTGCGCTTGTCTTCTTGGTCCTTCAAAACCGAATGGAGTGGTTACGATACCTACGGTTAAAATGCCTAAATCTTTACAAATTTTTGCAATAATAGGTGCTCCTCCTGTACCGGTTCCTCCACCCATGCCCACAGTGATAAATGCCATGCGGGTATTTACTTCTAATATTTTTCTGATTTCATCCAAAGATTCTTCTGTTGCTAACTTTCCCACAGAAGGATCGGCGCCCGCCCCTAAACCTTGTGTCAAATGGGGTCCTAACTGAATTTTATTAGGCACCGTGCTTTGTTCAATGGCTTTTGAATCGGTATTGCAAATAATAAAATCTACGCCTTCAATATCTTGATTGAACATAAAGTTTACAGCATTACTGCCGCCACCGCCTACTCCTAGGACTTTTATGATGGATGATTTTTGCTTTGGCAAGTCAAATTGAATCATTTTTTTGTTTTTAGATGGGTTAGTTAGATGGTTCGTTGTTAGTTAGTTATGTCGAAATTACCGTTTTTAGAATTTATTCTATTCCTTATTTATAACCATAATGTGGGTAAATATTATGGCAATAATTTGTCTTCTTCCTCACTAAATATTTCTATCAAATTATTCTTGAAACGATCCCAGAATTTACTCTTTCTGTTTTCAATTTGTTCTGGTGTTAAAGTGGTAGCAGCAGGAGCTTTTGTTTCAATTTTTTGACTCGTTAAGCTATTGGCAGTTCCATTCACCGTTAATGATTTTGGCACTTCCACTTTCTTAAAGGTTTCTGCAAACACTTTATAATTTTGTTCGTAATCGTTGTATCCTTTTAATATTAAACCGATACAAGTAGAATACATTGGTTTTTTTAATTCATCAATGTGGTTAGGCGCTAAATGCTCATTAGGTAAACCAATTCTAGCATTCAATCCAGTAATGTATTCGGTTAATTGAATAAGGTGTTTTAGTTGAGATCCACCCCCTGTCAAAATGATACCCCCATTTAACATGCGGCTATCCATACCCACTTGTTTCAAATGGTAGGTAACAAAATCAAGTATCTCACTCATTCTAGCTTGAATAATTCCAGCTAAACTTTTTACACTTATTTCTTTGGCAGGCATTCCTTTTAATCCTGGAATAGTTACATAAGCATTGGCTTTCGCTTCATCGGTTAAAGCGCTACCAAATTGAACCTTCATCGCTTCCGCTTGACTTTTCAATACGCCCAACCCCATTCTAATGTCGTTGGTAATATTCTCGCCGCCAAAAGGAATCACGGCAGTATGTTTTAAGATGCCCTCATAAAATACGGCAAGGTCACTGGTACCACCACCAATATCTAAAATAGCTACACCCGCCTCTAAATCTACATCACTCATTACTGCACTAGCGGAAGCCAATGGTTGAAGCACTAAATCTTTTGTTACCAATCCACTTCTTTCTACCGAACGATTGATATTTCTAATCGCATTTCGATCACCAGTCAAAATTAAAAAATTAGCACCCACTTTTACACCATTTACTCCAATGGGATCTTTTATATTTTGGTTATTATCTACATGAAATTCTTGCGGGATAACATCAATAATTTGATCTCCAGCAGGTATAAATGTTTTACGTTGGTTATTGATTAATTGCTCAATTTCCCAAGCTTGAATTTCATTTTCGGCATCTTGACGCACTTGATCCCCTCTGGTTTGCAAACTTTTGATATGATGACCAGCAATACCCACATACACTTCATTGACCTCTAAATCGGGGTTGCTTAATTGACAGTTTTGAAGCGCTTGTTGAATGGCCTTAATAGTTTGATCAATATTTAATACTTGACCATGTTGAACTCCATTGCTATTGGCTCTTCCAAACCCTAAGATTTCTAATTTGCCAAATTCATTTTTTCTTCCTGCAATGGCAGCAATTTTAGTTGTTCCAATATCTAGTCCTACAATAATTGGAGAATCGTGCTGGCTCATTTTGTTGTTTTTTAGTTGTTAGTTGTTTTAGGGTTGGTCTTTTTGGGCATAATGGCCTTTGCAGACTTCTTCTTATTATTTAACGATTTATTGTTCGTTTTATTGTTTGTTTTTACCGTTGTTTTTGCCTTTGTTTTGCCCTTTGTTTTAGGCTTCGATTTTACGTCTGTTTTAAGGGTAGCACTAGAGGCAGTTTTAGGTGCTGCTTTAGAGATTGTTTTCGAGGTAGTTTGAAGGCTGGTTTTACCCTGTTGAGTGGCCGATTTTTTAAGCGAATTGGGTGCTGTTACATTATCACTTTTCTTAGAAGCAGTATCTACTTTTTTAGTGGTATCTATACTTGAAAGGGTAAAACTATCCAATGAATCGTCGGCTAAAATAGAGGCAGAGAACTGTATGGGTTGCATCCCCTTTTTCAACGCCACAATTTGATGATCAAATCTGCAATCCAACACTTGATAGGCATTCACCCCGCTTTGCACCCAAACTTGTTTGTAAAAACTAAATAATCTATTTAATTTATCTTCTATATTTTCGGCTGTTCCCATTAAAACCACATGATCTCCTAAGCTTGGAATCATTTCAAAATCACCATTAGAAGCAATATTTATTTGTGCTACCTGAGCCATAAAAAAGGAATCTTGTTGAATGGCATTGGTGAAGTGTAAAATATCTTTTAGTAATAAACTATCCGGTGTTGACAATTTTTCTTGATCCGATGGAAATCCTGTAAAAACAGGCAAACGTAGTACGGTTAACTGTTTCAAAGGAAGTCTCCATCCTTCCTTGTCAATATAAAATGAACTACCCGAAGCAGTAAAAATTCTAGCAATTGGAATACGTTGTTCAATTTTTATTTGCAAAGCTTGCTGATTGTCTAAAAACATTTCAGCATGTTTTACCCATTTTATACTTTGTAAATTCTTTTCTAATGCATTCAAATTAACAACACCAATAGGTAATCCGGCTCGAATGCCTTTTTCATGAATAATTTGTAAAATTTCTTTTTCATCCATAAAAAGG
Organism: Bacteroidota bacterium; assembly: GCA_947462495.1. Taxonomy (GTDB): domain Bacteria; phylum Bacteroidota; class Bacteroidia; order Chitinophagales; family Chitinophagaceae; genus Sediminibacterium. Next base: position 1,743 of record CANHOY010000094.1, on the reverse strand, counting down.
GCTATCGTATTTTCACCCACCAACTCCACATTGATACTAGCACACTTCTTTTCCTCTTTGGCTTTCCAGGATATAATAAAAAGCAATACCAATAGCACACCTGCTATGCTCCATAAAATATTACCTACTATTTGTTTCCAGTTTCTCATGCCTTAGGGGTAAAAATTTCTTGCACTTTGGTAATACAAACATCAATATCTCCAGCACCTGCCATCACTATTAACTTATCAGAAGTGGTTGCGGCCCATGCATACAATTCCTCCTTACTCATTATTTTTTTATTAGCTAAAGTCATTTTGTCTAATAGCATTTCACTACTCACTCCCTCTATTGGTAATTCTCTTGCTGGATAGATGGGTAATAATATCACTTCATCCGCCTTATCTAAAGTTTCTACAAATCCTTCGCATTGATCTTTGGTTCGGCTATATAAATGCGGTTGAAAAACCAATACCATTTTTTCACCAGGAAAAATGCTTCTTATACCAGTAATGAGTGCATTCAATTCTTCGGGATGATGCGCATAATCATCTATTAATACTTTAGAAGCCGTCTTCACCTTGTATTCGAATCTTCTTTTAACCCCTGCAAAAGCAGCAACAGCTTTGATAATTTTTTCTTCCTCAATTCCTAAACTTACGGCGATGGCGATAGCGGCTGTTGCATTTTCTACATTGTGCAAGCCGCCCATATTCAAAACAATATTTTTAATGACCCCATTTGGATGTGCCATATCAAAATGATAGGAGCCATCTACTACTTGTAAATTAAGTGTATGAAAGGATGCCCCTTTTTGATCATAGGCATAGGATAAAATATTTTTATTGGAAGCATCTGTTTTAAAATGAGTGCCTAGTTTTTGTATTAAACTACCACCCGATTTAATTTTATCCGAAAATTCACCAAAGGCTTTTAATACCTCTTCAGCGGTTCCATAAATATCTAAATGATCTGGGTCTACTGCAGTTATAACCGCAATATTTGGCGACAATTTTAAAAAGCTTCTATCATACTCATCTGCTTCCACTACCACAACATTTTTTTCATGGCTCCAAAAATTGGTACCATAATTAGAAGCAATTCCACCAAGGAATGCGTTACATCCATAACCAGTATGTCTTAATATATGAGCCGTCATGGAAGTAGTAGTAGTTTTTCCATGGGTACCCGCAATAGCAATAGTAAAAGCATTCTCGGTTATCCATTGCAATACATCACTTCTCTTAACTACTAAATAACCATTTTCTCTATAATAATTTAACTCTCCATGGTTGGCAGGAATAGCAGGAGTGTATACAATAACCGTGGCAGCTTTATCTATTTGATTTAAATCGTCTTCAAAATGAATTTTTATTCCTTCTTTTTCTAAAGCTTGGGTTAAATCGGTTGGTGTTTTATCATAGCCTGAAACAACCACTCCTTGTGTATTAAAATACCTTGCTAAAGCACTCATACCTATGCCTCCAATGCCTATGAAATAAATATTTTTACAAGTAGTTAACGGATTCATACTATTAATTAATAATGACTATTTTTTAAAATTTGTTCAGCTATTATCACATCAGCATTTAATAAAGCAAAACTATTAGCTTTGATTTCCATATTTTTTATGGCTTCCTCATTTTCTAATAATGAAAAAAGGTTAGGTAATAATTTTTCATTTACTTCTTTGTCTTTCACTATTAAAGCCGCTTGTTGATTGACCAAAGCCATGGCATTAAAAGTTTGATGGTCTTCGGCAGC
>CANHOY010000093.1 GCA_947462495.1 Bacteroidota bacterium | reverse complement strand
GATTTGCAGTAACGAAGACTGTATTTTCTGGTAAAGCATTTGCCAATATTAATATTGAAACGCCCATTAAAGTAATTGCCATCAATCAAAATAGTTTTGGCATAGTAGAATACAATAGTACAGCAAGCATTGAAGAAATCAATTTAGCCGTTCCTCCTGCTTCAATTAAAATTACCAAAGTAGAAAAAATTGAGGGTGAAATTCCTTTAACAGAAGCCAACTTAGTAGTAAGTGGCGGTCGTGGTTTAAAAGGACCAGAAAACTGGGGTATACTTTTAGACCTTGCGAAAGCATTGGGTGCGGCTACTGCATGTAGTCGCCCAGTTTCAGATACAGATTGGCGACCACATCATGAACACGTTGGTCAAACAGGGATACAAATTGCCCCTAACTTATACATCGCCATTGGTATTTCTGGAGCCATCCAACATTTAGCAGGTGTGAACAGAAGTAAAACTATTGTAGTAATTAATAAAGACCCAGATGCACCGTTTTTTAAAGCAGCAGACTATGGTGTGGTGGGAGACGCTTTTGAAGTGGTGCCTAAATTAACTGCAGCGGTCTTGAAAGCTAAAGCAGCTAATTAATTTAATACTTCCTTATTTCTATTCCTTGCAATTTTTTAAAGGGATCTAATTTGTCCGCCGTCAATGGGTAAATTAATGCCATTGATAAAACTGGCTTCATTACTACATAAAAAACATACAGCCGCCGCTAATTCTTCTGGTTCCCCCAATCTTTTTACAGGAATACTATTTTCAACCCCTTTTGTAATTTCTTCTTTAGTTACCCCTGCTTTCGCAGCTCTATTAGAAAACAAATAATTTAATCTTTCGGTATTGGTAAAGCCGGGCAATACATTGTTAACAGTAATTCCCCAGGGCCCTAATTCTCTGGATAAAGTTTTTGCCCAATTGGCCATTCCTGCTCGAATGGTATTGGAAATACCTAAATCATCAATGGGTTCTTTAATAGATACTGAAAGCAGATTGATAATTCTACCAAATTTAGCCTCGCGCATACCAGGTAGTAATAGCTGAACCAACTGGTGCGCATGTAATAAATGTGATTCAAAAGACGCTTTCAAATCTTCTACACTTGTATCATACAACAAACCCGCATTAGGGCCACCCGTATTATTCACTAGTATATGAACTGTTTTTATTTTTTCTATTAATTGCTTAATGGCTTTTTTAGATTCCATTAAATTAGTCGTATCAATAATCAAGTAACTATGTTCCTGTTGTAATGGAGCGGGTAAAGACTTGACCACTTTTTTTAATTTCTCCTCTGTTCTTGCATATACAATCACTGTAGCTCCTGCTGCAGCCAATGCCTTTGCACAAGCTGCTCCAAGTCCTTGTGAGGCACCTCCTATCAAAGCAATTTTATTTTGTAAAGAATACATCTAAAAATATTTTAAATTATTGAGTACTCAATTTTGCATAATCTTCTCTCACAGGATTAAATACATCTATGATAGCACAATCGGTAATACTAGTTCCAGAATGAAGAGCATTGGATGGGATAATGAATACAGAACCAGCAGATAATAAATAAGGTGTTCCATTAACTGTTAATTCAAATTCACCTTGTACAATATGGGTAACTTGCTCATGCACATGTTGATGAGCAGGCAAAGTATGTCCTGCTTTTGAATGTACAAAGGACCAGGTCATGGAATTACTGTGAATTAATTTTGAATCAAAGCCAGCACATAAAGTCACAGGCTTAATTTCGGACAAAATAATTGGTTTCATAACTACTTTTTAATAGGCACAATTTAATGCTTCTTCTAAAAATAGGCCTTAAAAGATTTGTTTTTTTAATTAACTTTGAAGACCCAAACAGTATATGAAAAAAATTGAATTAGAAATAGTAGCCTTATCTCATAGCATCACCCAATCTAACTCTTACGCAGTAATTTTAGGTGAAGTGAATGGGTTGCGTCGTCTACCTATTGTGATTGGGGGGTTTGAGGCACAAGCCATTGCGGTTGCATTAGAAAATATGCATCCTTCAAGACCCTTGACCCACGATTTAATGAAAAATTTTATGACTGCATTTGATATTCAATTGCAAGAAGTATATATATGTGATTTACAAGAAGGTATTTTTTATTCTAAATTGGTTTGCTTTACGGCCAATGATACCATCGAAATAGATAGTAGAACAAGTGATGCCCTTGCCCTAGCCGTTCGATTTGGTTGCCCTATTTATGTGTATGACAATATTTTAGAACAAGCAGGTTTAGCCAATGAAAATGCAGAAAAGACCGCTATCCCTTCTACTATTACTGCAACAGCTGCCCAAAACGATTTATCTAGTTTATCCTTAGTGGAATTAAATAAATTATTGCAAGAAGTTTTAGAACAAGAAGATTATATCCGCGCTATTGATATTCGAGATGAAATCAATAAAAAAAATGCGCAAAAGAAATCCTAAAGAATGATTCAATTTCCCAATTGTAAAATTAATTTAGGTTTATCTATCTTAGAAAAAAGAAAAGATGGATTTCATGCATTAGAAACTGTTTTTTATCCCGTTGCCTTAAACGATATTCTTGAAATTACCACGACTATCAATGGCCAGCAAAATGTATTAGTACAATTTGAAAGCTCTGGGAACCCAATACCGGGTGATGTTTCATCCAACTTATGCATCAAAGCCTACCATCTTTTAAAAGCAGATTTTCCTCAACTTACTCCTGTTACAATTCATTTACATAAAAAAATTCCAATCGGGGCTGGACTAGGTGGAGGATCAAGCGATGGCGCTTCAGCACTTTCTATGTTGAATGATTTATTTCAATTACAATTATCTACAACACAACTTATTCAGTACGCAGCACAATTAGGAAGTGATTGTCCTTTTTTTATCTTAAACGAAGCTTGTCATGCTACCGGGAGAGGGGAAGTTATGCAACCCATGCCCATCAACTTATCTAATTTTACGATGGCTTTGATTCATCCTAATATTCCCATTTCAACAGGCTGGGCATTTCAACAAATAACCCCTGCGATAAAAGAAAAAACTATAGCAAGCATTATTCAACAACCTATTGCTACTTGGAAAAATGAATTAATCAACGATTTCGAGAAACCAGTTTTTGAGGCGCACCCTTCTTTAGCACTGATTAAACATAATTTATATGAACAAGGAGCTATTTACGCAAGTTTAAGTGGCTCTGGCAGTTCTCTTTTTGGCCTATTTCCCAAAGGAACTACACTCCAATCCTCCTCCGCTTTTGACAAATTAAAAATGGATCTTATTTGATTTATTTCAAAATTTATAAAGGCTAACGTTCGTTATTTGATATTTTTCAATAAATTTTTATATTATTTATAAATTATCAAATGGTTAGTAAATTTATTGCGATTCTGCTATTAAAAATCCTGTTTTTTTCGTAATTTTCCACGAATCGCACCCCACTTAGAGTATCCTATAATTAACCGGTTGTAAATGACGAAAAAAGAAAACTTAGGATTGTATGATCCTGCTTATGAACACGACGCTTGTGGTATTGGATTTGTTGCCAATATCAAAGGAGTAAAATCGCATCAAAACGTAACGGACGGTCTCACTATTTTAGAAAATATGGAACACCGTGGCGCCTGTGGTTGTGAAATAAATACAGGTGACGGTGCTGGTATTATGATTCAAATTCCACATGAATTCTTCTTTGATGAATTACTACACAAAGGCATTCATCTTCCCGATTTAAATGAGTATGGTGTGGGATTTATTTTTTTTCCTAGAGATAAATCCATTTTAGCAGAGTGTAAAGAAATTTTTTCCCGTGCGGCAGAAAAATTAGGCATTGAAATTATTGGTTATAGAGAAGTTCCTGTTATCAAAGATTCCATTGGTCCTTCTGCCTTATCTGTAGAACCAATCATGGAACAGGTGTTTGTAAAAAAGCCTGACCATATTACAGATCCTGAAGATTTTGAAAGAAAACTTTTTGTTTTAAAAAATTACGCATCGCATACCATCAATAACTCTATCAAAAAAGAAGCGATTGGTTTTTACATGTCTTCTCTTTCCCAAAGAGTAATTGTCTACAAAGGTCAATTGACCAGTCATCAAGTACGCGAATATTTTCCAGACTTAAGTGACAAAAGAGTGGTCTCTGCTTTTGGATTGGTACACTCTCGTTTTGCTACCAATACTTTTCCTTCTTGGAAATTAGCCCAACCTTTTAGATACATTGCACACAATGGAGAAATTAATACTTTACAAGGAAATTTAAACTGGTTAAGATCCAATGAAAATGGATTCTTATCTCCTCACTTTAGCAAAGAAGAAATTGAAATGATTTTACCTGTTGTGACTGCAGGACAATCCGATTCCGCTTGCTTGGACAATCTAATTGAACTGCTTACTTTGTCTGGTCGTTCCCTACCCCATGTAATGATGATGCTAATACCTGAAGCATGGGATGGTAATGATTTAATGGACCCAGTGAAAAAAGCTTTCTATGAATTTCATGCAGCCTTTATGGAGCCATGGGATGGCCCCGCTTCTATCTCTTTTACAGATGGAAAAATTATTGGAGCTACATTAGATAGAAATGGTTTAAGACCTTCTCGTTATTGCGTTACTAATGATGATAGAGTAATTATGGCTTCAGAAACGGGCGCTTTACCAATAGACCCAGCTACTATTGTTGAAAAAGGTCGTTTACAACCTGGTAAAATGTTTGTGGTAGATATGGAAGCCGGTAAAATTATTAGCGATACCGATTTAAAACAAAAAATTTGTGCTCAACAACCTTATGGCGACTGGTTGAATAAATATAAAATTCGTTTAGAAGAATTACCAGAACCAAGAATTCAATTTACGCATTTAGAACACGATCAAATTTTCAAATACCAAAAAGCATTTGGTTATACTAAAGAAGATATTGAAAATATCATCACCCCCATGGCCTTGGACGGTAAAGAGCCTATTGGTTCTATGGGAACCGATACGCCTTTGGCTGTATTGAGTGATCAACCACAACATATTACTAGTTATTTTAAACAATTATTTGCTCAAGTAACCAATCCGCCCATTGATCCCATTCGTGAGAGAATGGTGATGTCCTTAGCTACTTTTGTTGGTAGTCAAGGTAACTTATTAGTGGAAGACCCAATGGCGAGTCATTGCTTGGCATTAAAGCATCCTATTTTAAACAACCACGAATTAGAAAAAATTAGAAGTATCGATACAGGTGTGTTTCAAGCCAAAACCTTACAATGTTATTTTAGAGCAGATGGAAAAGAGGGTTCTTTAAAAAGAGGTTTAGATAGATTGGGGCGTTATGCAGTAGATGCAGTGGAAGATGGATTTGAAGTTATTATATTAACAGATCGTTCTATTGATTCAGAACATGCTGCTATACCTACGCTACTAGCTTGCGCTAGCGTACATCATCATTTAATTAGAAAAGGATTAAGAGGTAAAGTAGGAATTATCGTAGAAGCAGGTGATGTTTGGGAAGTACACCATTATGCATGTTTAATTGGATTTGGTGCCACCGCGATCAACCCTTACATGGCTTTGTCTACTATTCGTGATATGAAATTAGAGGAGAAAATTAAGACCGATTACGATGCAGAAAAATTAAAGAAAAATTATATTAAAGCGGTCAATGAAGGATTGTATAAAGTATTTTCAAAAATGGGTATCTCCACTTTACAATCATATCAAGGCGCGCAAATATTTGAAATTATTGGAATTAATAAAGAGGTAGTCAACCGACATTTTGCTGGAGCTATTTCACGTATTAATGGAATGGGGTTAGATGAAATTGCCAAAGAAATTTTAGCTAAACACGATTTAGCGTTTGCTAAAAAATCTTCTCCCGTGGATCGCTTAACGGAAGGGGGTGTTTATCAATGGAAACGTCGTGGCGAATTTCATTTATTCAATCCACAAACCATTCATTTACTTCAGCACTCTACTAAATCAAATGATTACGCAAGTTTTAAAAAATATTCAAAGTTAGTAAACGATCAAACTGAAAAAGCTTGTACGCTTAGAAGTTTATTTGATTTTAAACCAACTCGCCCTTCCATTTCTATTGACGAAGTTGAACCAGCGAGTGCTATCTACAGACGTTTTGCTACAGGGGCGATGTCTTTTGGATCCATTTCTTGGGAAGCACATACCACTTTGGCCATTGCGATGAATCGTTTAGGCGGAAAAAGTAATACAGGAGAAGGTGGTGAAGATGAAATACGTTATACTAAATTACCCAATGGAGATTCAATGCGCAGCGCTATTAAACAAGTGGCCAGTGCAAGATTTGGTGTAACAAGTTATTACTTATCAGAAGCAGATGAATTACAAATAAAAATGGCACAGGGTGCAAAACCAGGCGAAGGCGGACAATTGCCAGGCGATAAAGTAGATGATTGGATAGGAAAAACAAGACATGCTACTCCAGGGGTTGGATTAATTTCTCCACCACCGCACCACGACATTTATTCCATTGAAGATTTATCTCAACTCATATTCGATTTGAAAAATGCAAATCGTGCTGCAAGAATTAATGTTAAACTAGTTTCTAAAGCAGGAGTAGGTACGATAGCTGCAGGGGTTACCAAAGCAAAAGCAGATGTGGTTTTAATAGCAGGTTTCGATGGAGGCACAGGCGCCTCACCACTAAGCTCTATTAAACATGCAGGCTTACCATGGGAATTAGGATTGGCAGAAACGCATCAAACTTTAGTAAAAAATAAATTACGCAGTCGTGTAGTGGTTCAAGCAGATGGACAAATGAAAACAGGACGTGACATTGCCATT
>CANHOY010000092.1 GCA_947462495.1 Bacteroidota bacterium | reverse complement strand
GTCCTTGTGCAATCTCTGCTTGATAAGGTGTGTATTGAGTATACCAGCCTGGGTTTTCAAAAATATTTCTAAGAATCACACTCGGGGTGATGGTACCGTAATAACCTTGGCCAATAAAATTAGTAGCCACAATATTTTTTTCAGCAATGATTTTTAAAGATTGCAACATTTCAAATTCAGACAACCCTTCTGGAATTTGCATTGCTTTTTTCGAACGTATGTTGTTAGGGACTGTTTTTTCAATTAATTCATCTATTGATTTTATACCAATAGTATCTAACATTTTTTGGGTGTCTTGGGCATTGGGGCCAATATGTCTTTTGATAAATTCTGCTCCGTTCGGGTTCAATTGCAACATAAAAAGGGTGGTTTAAAAAATGGATTCAAAGATACAAAAAAACAGCCCTTATTTGTTAACTAGCCTCTAGGTGGGGAAAGCTTGTGGATGAGTGCTAAATAGTTTATCTTTGGCTTACTATTATGGCTTTATCTATTGAACAATTATACGAATTACCAGCTCCAGAGACACTTAAAAAATTTCAAAATTTTTTAAAAAGGGTAGATAAACGGAAGATATTAAAACAATTGCCAGATTTACATGAAGCAGCCTTTGAAAAAATCAACTGCTTGGATTGTGCTAGATGTTGTAAAAACTATTCACCCCGTTTTAAGATGCCCGATATTAAGAGGATTAGTAAGTACTTAAGAATGAAAGAAACCGCCTTTATCGATACTTATTTGTCCATGGATCAAGAGGGAGATTACGTAGCCAATACTAAACCATGTCCATTTTTAGGGGCAGACAATGCTTGCAGTATCTATGAACATCGACCAACCGATTGCCAAAGATTCCCCTATACAGACGAAGATGTTTTTTTTAAACGAATCCCCATTACCATGAAAAATGTGGAATTCTGTCCAATTGTGCATGATGTAATGATAGGATTGCTCGCTTAGTATTCCATTTTTCTTAAAGAAGGAGCTTTAAACCAAGTGGTCAACACCACGATTAATGTCATGGCCCCGCCAAAAACAACCGAAGGAATCACCCCTAATAATTTGGCCGCTACACCACTTTCAAATTGACCGAATTCATTGCTACTATTGATAAACATAGAATTCACACTCATGACCCTGCCGCGCATATGATCGGGGGTTTTTAATTGAACAATGGTACCTCTTACAATCATACTAAATCCATCTAGTATTCCACTTACTAATAAAGCAGCGAAGGAAAGCCAGAATAATTTTGATAAAGCAAATACGATAATGCATAATCCAAATCCGCCCACGGCGATCAGTAATTTTTTTCCTTGTGCCTTATGTACTGGAAATAAAGTAATGATAAAAATAATTAAAATTGCGCCGATGTCAGACGCGGCATTCAACCAACCAAAGCCAATGGGTCCCACTTTTAAAATATCCACTGCGTATACGGGAATCATCGCTACTGCGCCTCCAAATAATACCGCAAACAAATCTAGTGATAGTGCACCGAATACTTCTTTGGTTGTAAAAACAAAACGTAAACCTTCTTTCACACTCTCTAGTGTTTTTTGATTGACCACTAAATCTACATGAGGCGGTATTGGTTTTATTTTAGCAATAAATAAATATCCAACTGAAACAAGAGATACGACACTAATTAATGCACCAGAATGACCAAAGCCTGCAATGATAAAGCCGACAATGGCATGCCCTAATATGGAGGCAGTTAACCAAATACCTTGGCTCCAAGTAGTGGCATTTTGTAATAAATCTTTTGGCATGATATTTCCAACAATGGTACCAAAGCAAGGCCCTGTGAAGGATCTTATAATGCCTGTGCAAAAAACAAGAAAGTAAATACCTATTGCAACAAAGAGTGAACGATGTGCTTGAAGGTTATTGGCCATATCTGTTTTATCATTATAAATAGATAATCCTAATAATACGATGGCACAAACCCAATACAAACTCACCCCTCTAAGGAGTAGTTTTCTTTTCTCACTTATATCAATCACGTGTCCTGCATACAAGGCAAGGGAAACAGCGGGGATAACTTCGGCAAGTCCAATTAATCCTATGGCAAAGGGGGCATTGGTTAATTCATAAATCCACCAACCTACTAAAGTGCCCATCATTCTAAGGCCCATTATAAATAGGAATCGGCCCAACATCAAATTTCTAAATTCTTTAATTTTTAGGGATGCAAAAGGGTCTTGCTTTATTGGAGCGGTACTATCCATTGTTTAAAGTTAAGGCAAACTGTAATAATGTTGCCCTTCTTCTATTTCTTTTTCTAAAGCATCAGTAATCACCTTAAAATGCGCTTCATTGTATAAAAAATCGGCATTACTAGCATCAATAAAAATAGTCTTAATATGGTGCTGCTTAATATAACTGGTATAGGTTTCTTGAATTTTGAATAAGTATTCATCGGGAATGGATTGTTCAAATTTTCGATTCCTTTTTTTGATATTGGTTTGTAATTTGTTTACAGGAGCGTGTAAATAAATTAAAATATCGGGCGGAGTGAGTTGTTGAAAAAAAACGTCAAACATTTTTTGATACAATCTAAATTCTTCTTCAGGTAAATTAACTTTTGCAAACAATAAACACTTTGTAAATAAATAATCAGAAATGGTAACTTCTTGAAATAAGTCATTGTTTTTTATGAGTTCTTGTTGTTGCTTAAATCGTTCTGCTAAAAAAAATAATTCTAAAGGAAAAGCGTATTGTTTTGGATTTTCATAAAACTTAGTTAGGAATGGATTATCAGCAAACTCTTCTAAAACTAATTTTGCATTATAATGTTTTGACAAAAGTTGTGATAGGGTTGTTTTTCCGGCTCCAATATTTCCTTCAATTGCGATGTAATGATACTTCATAGGTTAATTCGTACTACGTTTCAAATATAGGCAGGGGCGCGCTTAAAAATTAATTTTTTTATGCACAAGGCAGTCATCTGCGCATGCAGATAGTAAAGCAGAATTACTTTTATTTAAAATGGGGTGTACGTAGTTCGGGGCAATTTCTACTAGTGGAATTAATACAAAGTTTCTTTTAAACATGCTAGGATGGGGGATGATTAAATCGTTGATCTTAATAATATCATCATTAAAATAAATGATGTCAATATCAATGGTTCTTGGTCCCATGGGAATGGCTCTTATTCTACCTAGTTTATTTTCAATTTCCAATAAAATAGACAACAGCTGGCTGGCTGAATGTGTTGTTTCAATAAGTAAAGCTTGATTCAAAAAAGCTTCCTGTTGGGTATTGCCCCAAGCGGCTGTTTCATATATGGAAGAAACTTTTTCTATAGTTCCGGCATGCGCACCAATTTTAATTATGGCTTCTTGTAAGTTTGCCAATCGGTCGCCCATATTACCGCCTATCAATAGGTATGCTTTGTTCATAGAAGTATGCTGAAAGTAGCTCAAATATCCATAATTTTACAGCCTTACCCTATTTTATAACCCTCTATTTTGGGGAAAAGAGCAAACTAATTTTATCCTACATGAAAATTTTTTTCAAAACCTTTTTTGCCACCTTATTGGCATTGTTCATCTTTAGTTTATTGGGCATTTTTATTCTTTTTGGCATTGCAGGAAGTTTCTCAAAAGAAGAACAAAAAATAATTGATACTAATTCAGTTTTAGTGATAGATATGTCTGAAAATTTTCTGGAGCAAACAAAATCGGATCCTTTTTCTGAATTGTTAGATAAAAAGAAAGGCAAAGTGCCTAGTTTGTCTGAATTGATTGGCCTTATTAAAAATTCAAAAAAAGATTCAACCATTAAGGGTATTTATATCAAGTGTCAACAAAATCCGAATGGGTATGCGAGCACTGAAGAAATTAGGAAAGCCCTGATTGATTTTAAAGCTTCCAATAAATTTATTATTGCCTATGGAGAAACTATTACTCAAAAAGGGTATTGGATTGGAAATGTGGCAGATGAAATTTATACGCATCCACAAGGAGGGCTAGAATTTAATGGCTTCTCTTATGAAACGCTATTTTTAAAAGGGCTTTTAGATAAATTAGAAATTAAGCCAGAAGTGTTTTATGCTGGAAAATTTAAAAGCGCCACTGAGCCTTTTAGATATGCACAAATGTCTGAAGCCAATAAATTACAAACAGGCATTTGGTTAAATGCGCTATACAATAGTTTTTTACAAGGCACGGCTGAAAAAAGAAAAATAGAAATAGCTACTTTAAAAGAAATGGCCAATGAGGGTAAAATTCAAAACGCGAATGACGCTTTAAAATATCATTTAGTAGATGGTTTATTATATGACGATCAGGTTAAAAAGTTAATTGCCAAAAAAGTACATATTAAAAAAGAACAATCCATTTCATTTGTAAGTATCAATGATTATGCGGCTTCCGTTGCTTTACGTGGGACTGGTGGTGGCAAAATCGCAGTCGTTTTTGCTGATGGAGATATAGAAATGGGTAAAGACCAAAAAGGGGCCATTGCGAGTGATGATTATCGTGTATTACTTCAAAAATTAAGAAATGATGCTTCCATCAATGCGGTGGTATTAAGGGTTAATTCACCAGGGGGAAGTTCTTTAGCCAGTGATATAATATGGAGAGAGATTGATTTGCTTAAAAAAGAAAAACCAGTCATTGTTAGTATGGGAGACTATGCTGCTTCTGGCGGCTATTATATTGCATGCGGTGCAGATTCTATTTTTGCGGATGCTAATACCATCACAGGATCCATTGGTGTATTTTCAGTAATACCGAATGTAGAGATGTTTATGAAAAATAAATTAGGTATTACTTTTGACAGAGTCAATACTGGCCAATATGCTGACATGCCTTCTGCCACTCGCACTTTAAATGCAACCGAAAAAAGATTTATGCAATCTAGTGTGGATAGTATATATGCATCTTTTAAATCGAGAGTAGCTATTGGTCGCAAAAAGAGTGTGAACTATATCGACTCGATTGCGCAAGGTCGTGTATGGATTGGAGTAGATGCTGTAAAAATTGGTTTAGTAGATAAAATTGGGACATTGAATGACGCCATTGTTTCTGCCTCTAAAATGGCACATTTAAAAGGGTATAGTATTAAGTCCTATCCAGAGAATAAATCTTTTATTGAAGAATTGATTAATGGGTATGAGAATAGCATTAAGGTAAAAGCGATCAAAGAAGAAATTGGGGTAGTTCAATGGGAAACTTTACAACAAGTAAAAAGCATCCAACAAATGATGGGTCAACCTCAAACACGATTGCCTATCTTTGTAGTGAATCATCCTTAAAGCTATGCGACCTTACAGTCAAATTACTGCCCTATTAGCGATTACTAAAGCAAGCCTTAGAGCTACGTTTAGAAGTCCGTCTGCGGTAGTTTTTAGCTTTGCCTTCCCCTTAATTTTCATTTTAGTTTTTGGCTTTTTGAGTAGTGGAAGTAATATTAATGTGAATGTGGTTATGGACAAAAATTCGGACACCACTAATGCTTTGTATAACGCTATTAAAAATATTCCAGGCCTAAGCTTCGTTCATGGAGAGGCAGATAAAATTAAAAGTGAATTAGCTAAAGGACGCATCACCGCGATGCTTTCTATTCAAAAATCGGCTAATACCAACGCTCCTTATATTATTAATTTAACCAGTTCTGAAGCGGCCAACCCGCAAAACATTCAATTGGTTAAATCCATTTTAAATTCGGTGATTGGCAAAATAAATCAAACGGAATTCCCCAATACGCCTACGATTGCGGTGGTTAATAATAAGGTACAACAAGTGCCTGGACGAGTTTACCGTACTATTGATTTTATTTTACCAGGACAAATGGGGTTTTCATTATTAAGCTCAGGTGTTTTTGGTGTCGCCTTTTTATTTTTTAATTTAAGGCAGCAATTGGTTTTGAAAAGATTTTATGCTACCCCCATTCGTCGGCTGTATATTATATTGGGTGAAGCATTAAGTAGGGTATTGTTCCAATTAATTACCGCTGTGGTTATTATTGCTATTGGACACTTTGCTTTCAAATTTACTTTGGTCAATGGCTGGGTTACCTTTGCAAGCATTATGGTTTTAAGTTTTATTGCATTAATATTATTTATGGGCTTTGGTTTTATTGTAAGTGGGGTAGCGAAGAATGAAAGCACGATTCCTCCTTTAGCCAATATCATTACCCTGCCTCAATTTTTATTAGCAGGTACTTTTTTTTCTATCGATAATTTTCCTACTTGGATGCAGCCTTTTTGTAAAATATTGCCCTTGACGCATTTTAACAATGCGATGCGCAATATATCTTTCGAGGGAACAGGCTTGCTAGCTGCTTGGCCCGACATTTCTATTTTACTCATTTGGATAGTTGTGGTGTATGCCATCGCTTTCAAAATTTTTAAATGGGAGTAATGCGATTTATTAAATTAATATTAATTAGTGTGGTTATTTTGAGTTTACTGGTAACAGGAATCTCTTTATTATTCCCCTCTACCGTTATTGCGTCAAGAGCCATTGAAGTAAATACCAGCTCTGATAAAATTGCTTATTTCACTTCCGATTTAAATCATTGGAAGGAGTGGATGAGTGATTGGAAAGAAAATAAAGTAAGGATGGAAAACAATACCGCCTATATTGGAACTCAAACGGTTAGGCTATTAAGTAAGAACAATCATTCTGTACAATATCAATGGGTAGCTACAGGGCAAAGCCCTTATTTGGTTCAATTTGAATGGACGCTTTTAAAGGATAGCGCCTATGTTATTCATTGGTCTTTTGAGCAAAAAGTAAAATGGTATCCTTGGGAAAAATTTCAAACTTTATTAAATGATAAAGTACT
>CANHOY010000091.1 GCA_947462495.1 Bacteroidota bacterium | reverse complement strand
TTTTCTTCTTCATCTTGATGACCAATTTGAACCATGGGGCCATATCTACCCATACGAGCAATTACTTTCTTGCCTGTGATGGCATCAAAGCCTAATTCTCTTTCTCCTTTAGCTCTTTCTGCCGTTTCAAGGGTATGTTCTATGGTAACATGAAAAGGCTCATAAAAGGAAGCCAACATATCGCTCCATTTTAATTTACCTGCAGCAATTTCATCAAACTCTCCTTCAATTTTAGCAGTAAAATTAAAGTCCATTACTTTTGAGAAGTGTAATTTTAAAAAGTCTGTCACCACCAAACCTAAATCGGTAGGAGATAATTTATTTTTTTCAGCACCCGTAATTTCAGAAGCTGCTTCTTGTGTAATTTCGTCCTTATTGCTTAGGGTTAAAATTTGATAGACTCTTTTTATACCTTCTTTTTCTTTTTTCTCTACATAATTACGCTTCATGATAGTTGAAATCGTAGGAGCATAAGTAGAGGGTCTTCCAATACCCAATTCTTCTAATTTTTTTACCAAAGAGGCTTCGGTAAATCTGGAACTAGGGCGACTAAATCTTTCCAGTCCAGTCATGGAAGTAAAATCTAATACTTGTCCTTTGGAAAGTGGAGGTAATAAACTTTCATCTCCTTCTTCTAAATTGTCTTCGTCTACTTCATCCTCATCTTTGCCTTCTAAATATACTTTTAAGAAACCATCGAACTTCATTACTTCGCCACTTGCTGTTAAGGTTTCTTTATTGGTAGATATTTCAATTTTAGCTGTCGTTTTTTCAAACTGTGCATCGCTCATTTGAGAAGCAATGGTTCTTTTCCAGATTAATTCATACAATCTATTTAAATCGGCATCATCCACTTTACTTTCATTCATGTAGGAAGGGCGAATGGCTTCATGCGCTTCTTGTGCATTTTCATTTTTATTTTTAAATTTTCTAGGTTGATAATATTGCTCACCAAAACTAGAATTGATTTCGGATTTAATCGCTTCAACAGCAGTTTCACTTAAGCTAATGCTATCCGTTCTCATATAAGTGATTTTACCACTTTCATATAATTTTTGAGCCAATAACATGGTTTTGCTCACACTATAACCTAATTTTCTTGAAGCTTCTTGTTGAAGGGTAGAAGTGGTAAAAGGCGCTGATGGCGTACGTTTTCCGTCTTTTACTGCTATATCTTTTACCGTATATTTTGCACCCTTGCATTCATTTAAAAATTTTTCAGCTGCACCTGCGGTAGTTAATTTTTGTGGACCCTCTGCTTTGAATTTAACTTTTTTCTTATTGATATCTGGTGCACTAAATAAGGCAGAAACTTTAAATACACTTTCTGGTAAAAAATGATTGATTTCTCTTTCTCTTTCGGCAATTAATCTTACTGCAACGCTTTGCACTCTTCCTGCACTTAAGCTTCTTTGCATTCCAATTTTTCTCCACAATACGGGGCTTAATTCAAATCCAACAATTCTATCTAATATTCTTCTTGCTTGTTGTGCATCGACCAAATCCATATTAATAAAACGTGGATTGGCTACCGCTTTTTTTATAGCTGGTGCCGTAATTTCATGAAAGACAATTCTTTTTGTTTTTTTAGGATCTAAACCTAACACTTCTGCTAAATGCCAGCTAATACTTTCTCCTTCACGGTCCTCATCCGATGCTAGCCATACTTCTTTTGCCTTTTTAGTCATTGATTTTAATTCCTTGACTACTTTTTCCTTCTCACTTGGTACCGTATAGCGTGGGGCAAATTTATTTTTCAGATCGATCCCCATGTCGGCTTTTTCTAAATCACGTATGTGCCCATAGCAACTACGTACTTCAAAATCTTCTCCTAAAATCTTCTCGATCGTTTTTGCCTTTGCAGGCGACTCCACAATTAATAAGTTCTTTGACATAGAGGGC
The DNA here is from genome assembly GCA_947462495.1 of Bacteroidota bacterium. Taxonomy (GTDB): domain Bacteria; phylum Bacteroidota; class Bacteroidia; order Chitinophagales; family Chitinophagaceae; genus Sediminibacterium. The sequence continues at coordinate 4,917 of CANHOY010000091.1, read as the reverse complement.
TACCGCTCCTACGGGGTATTTTAGAAATTGAATATCAATTAATTATGAAAAAAAAGACAACCCTTTTTTGGAGAGGCTATTTCTTTTCTCGCGATGCAATATTATAGCTTTCGACTAAAAAATAAAAATTAGCTCAGCTTAGGAGGCCAAAAACGACATGATTTTATCTATTACTTCCTGGGTTTTATACACTTTATTATGTCCTAATCCTTTGGTTATCAAGAACTTGACATTTTCAGGGGCTTTATTTTGAAAATCTATTAAATCTTTATAAGGGCAGACCAGATCTTCTTGGTCATGAACCCATAGCACTGGACCAGTATAATTATGCAAAGCGCGATCGGCTTCAAAATAGGAAACCGGTAAATGCGTATGCTTTTGTAATTCGGCTAAAAATGCGGCCCTGACCCCTTCATTAAAGTGCATCATGTCAAAATACCTTTCAAAAGTACTGGTCGTTTTAGTGGCTGGGGCAATTAGTACAAATTTATGTTCTAATGGGTTAGCCAAGGTTTCAGCAATCATGGCCAGGGTAATAGCACCTAAAGAGTGACCAATAAAATAATCTACAGGCCCGTGATCCTTTATGATTTGATGTATGGTTTGTTCATAGATGGGTATATTAATGTATTTGCCTTCACTTAAACCATGTCCGGGTGCATCAAAACAAAGTACCCGACAACCCATTTTTAAAAGTGGGGGTATATATTGTTCAAATTTATAGGCGCAGCTGGCGTATCCGTGTACAATTAATACTTTTTTCCCATTGCTTTTGGAAGGCTTCCATTCAAACCCATTTAAAGTAGAACTACCCATTTTGTCTATTCCATTTCCAATAACTTTTATTTGGATGCCTTTTGCTTGATGAAAAATAGCGGGCGCTTTTCTTTTTTTAAATTTAGGATAAGGGGTACAGAAAAGATTAAATGCCATTTTGCCAGCAACGGGAGGGGCCAGCATGCCCAAAGTGGTGAATTTTGTTCTTAAATATTGTAAATACATCCTTTCCGAAAAACCGTGCTTGGCCATTGTACCTGAATTTATGTACAAAGATAAGTGCAGCGGTGGGGTTGAGCTTATTTTTTTTGTATTTCGACAAAGAAAAATATAAATGAAACTAAGGCATTGAATGAATAAAGTTATTTTTGCAAAAATCTATAATTAGGGCTATGTATTCAATAAAAATTAATTTTGAACAAAAAGGGTTGGAACCGGTTACCTTAACCAATATTAAACCAGACCAAAGTTTATTAGAAGTAATACTGGATGCAGACATTGTGTTGCATCATAATTGTGGTGGAGTTTGTGCTTGTAGTACTTGTCATTTATATATTAATAAGGGTGCTGAATTTTTACAAGAATTATCAGATAAAGAAGAGGATTTCATAGATCGTGCGGTGAGCCCAAGAATTGAATCAAGATTAGGTTGTCAATGCGAGTTATTAGCAGGCAGCGGAGAAATAGAAGTAATAGTACCTGACCAAACACAATTTCTAGGAGAATAAAAAATTATAAAACGTATGAGCCAATTTGAACCACCTATCCATTGGAATGATCATGAAGACATTGCACAAAAATTATATGAAAAATTTGGAGATGATTTTTCAGAGTCTAAAATATACCGTGTTCGTTTCACCGATTTGTTAGAATGGGTTTTAGCCCTGCCGCATTTTGAGGGAAAAAAGGAAGAATCCAATGAAGGACATTTGGAAATGATTCAAAGTGCCTGGGTATATGAGTGGAGAGATAATCAAAAATAGGCTTACATTTATAGTCTAAAATTTACATTGTTGTTAGCAGCTTTTAAAAAAATTAAATGTTTTGTATTTGATGTCGATGGTGTTTTAACCAATGGCAAGTTATTAATTATGCCTAATGGTTTAATGGCTAGAGTGATGAATATTAAAGATGGATATGCTTTGCAATTGGCCATTAAGAAAGGATACCATGTTTGGGTGATATCTGGTGGTAATTCTGATGAAGTAAAAGATCGTCTTCAAAAATTAGGAGTTGTTGAAGTGTATATGAAAGTGGTAAATAAATTGGAGCTATTAAAAGAGTTATCTATTTTAAACAAAGTATCCTTGGAGGATATCATGTATATGGGCGACGATATGCCCGATTATGAAGCCATGAAAGCAGTGGGTTTAGCGGCTTGCCCAAATGATGCTGCTGCTGATATAAAAGCCATTTCGGCGTACACTGCTATTTTAAAAGGCGGTGAGGGTTGTGCTAGAGAAGTCATTGAAAAAACATTGAAATTAAATGATCATTGGGATTTGACTGATCAAATTCAATCCAAATAAAATCTTAAACATTTATTTTGAAGCTACTGATTCATTTTTTAAGATTGATACGTTGGCCGAATTTGCTTTTTATTTTATTGGCAGAATGTTTATTTCATTTTTGTATTTATAAGCCTTTGTATCCTTTAGCTGGGCAAGAAGTGGATTTTCGTTTTTATCTCATGCTGCTTTCCAATGTATTTATTGCAGCGGCTGGCTATATGATTAATGATTATTTTGATGTAAACATTGATCAAATTAACAAACCCTCTAAAGTGGTTGTCGGGGCTTTCATTAGCAGACGATGGGTTATATTTTGGCACTTAATCTTAAGCGTTTTTGCTATTTATATCTCTACTATTGTTTTTCCATTTAAAACGTTTTGGCATATTCATTTGTCCAATTTGTTGGCTATTTTGTTATTGTGGTTTTATAGCACCACTTTTAAAAAGAATTTTTTAGTAGGGAATATTATCATTTCTGTTTTAACTGCATGGTCTATTGCGGTGGTTTATTTTTCTAAATTAACTATTCAGGAAATCCTACAACCCAATATCAGCGATTCAGCTAATTTTAAGTTTGCAAAGCTTACTTTATTGTATAGCGCTTTTGCTTTTATACTCACTTTAGTTAGAGAAGCGCTCAAGGATTTAGAAGATATGGAAGGTGATGAAAAATTTGGATGTACTACTTTACCCATTAAATGGGGTTTAAAGCCAACCAAAGTATACTTGTCAGTATGGCTAATTGTGGTGATAGCCCTTTTGCTTATCATTCAAATGGTGGTGATTCCATTTGGTTGGTGGTTAAGCGCTTTATATTGCCTAGTATTTATTATAACTCCTTTGGTTATTGTTTTTTATAAATTACCCAAGTCTTTTACCAATAAGCATTTTAATGAGTTAAGTACTTGGGTAAAAGTGGCCATGCTGTTTGGTATTTTATCTATTGCATTTTTCTACTTCTTATTTTAATTTGTTACTATAATACTACATGATCCAATTCATTTTAGCTTCTCAGTCACCCCGTCGTAAAACTTTATTAGAGTGGGCCGAATTGCCTTTTGAAATTATTGTTTCCGAATCCAATGAAAATTACCCGGCCACCATGCCTATTGAAGAAGTACCTGTTTTCATTGCTCGCAACAAAGCCATTGCAGTTAAAGATAAAATAACTTCTGATAGTGCTACCTTAAATAGTAAATGTATCATTGCCGCAGATACGGTGGTGGTTTTAGATGAAGTTATTATTGGAAAGCCTTTTGATCAATTAGCAGCTATTGCCACTTTGCAAAAATTATCTGGAAGAGTACATCAAGTAATTACAGGTGTAGTATTATTGTATGATGGGAATGAAATAGCTTTTAGTGAAACCACTCAAGTAGAATTTCATCCGTTAACTCAAGATCAGATTGAATTTTATGTTGAAAATTATAAACCCTATGATAAAGCTGGTGCTTATGCTATTCAAGAATGGATAGGAGTAATAGGTATTAAAAGTATACAAGGAGATTTTTATAATGTAATGGGTTTGCCAGTAAGCAAACTTATTCAAAAAATAAAGCAACTAGGAATTAACTAGTTGCTTTAAAGAAAATGGGTCTAACAGTATTATTAAAGCCAATCAAAAGTAATAGCCAATGCTACCTCTGGGTGTAAACTTCTTTCTACAGGGCAGGTTCTAGCTACTTTTTCTAAAATTTCCTTTGTCTTATCATCTATATTTAAACCAGCAGGCATAGTTACATGCGCTATAATTTTCCCAATTCGCCTAGGATCTGATACCATTATTTTAGTTACTTCCACTTTTGCACCATCTAATGCTATCTGCATACTTTCTGCTTTTATACCCATGGTAGTAATCATACAAGCGCCAAGTCCAGTAGCAATCAAATCGGTGGGAGAGAATCTTTCCCCTTTCCCTTTATTGTCTGTAGGGGCATCAGTTTCAATATGGGACCCGCTTTGTATGTGTAAGCAGGTAGTTCTTAAATTTGATTCATAAGTAACTGTAGCAGTCATAGTTTTAGTTTTTGAGTATAAAAATGTAAGCTCTATAATTATCTACGCTTTGTTGAAAGCGTTCTATAATTTGTGATTTTGGTAAAATTACGATGAAAGGGTTTATTTTGTATTAATTGAGTGGAGATAATATTCTTTTTTAAGTACAAGTCTTGTATTTTTGTGGCTGATTATTGATCTCATTTATGCAAGAATTACCGGTAGTTTCTTCTGGGGCGGATACAAGGATTAAAAAGCCAGATTGGTTAAGAGTAAAATTACCTATTGGCGAAAGTTATAAGCATGTTCGTGGACTAGTAGATACCCATAAATTACATACCATTTGTGAAAGCGGCAATTGCCCCAATATGGGCGAATGTTGGGGGGAAGGAACTGCTACTTTCATGATTCTTGGAAATATATGTACCAGAAGTTGTCAATTTTGTGCAGTAGCGACTGGTCGTCCTAAAGCAGTGGAATGGGATGAGCCACAAAGGGTAGCTGAAGCTATTTTATTAATGAAAGTGAAGCATGCGGTGTTAACTAGTGTAGATAGAGATGAATTGGCTGACGGGGGCTCTATAATATGGTTCAATACTATTAAAGCCATAAAAACATTAACACCAGAGACT
>CANHOY010000090.1 GCA_947462495.1 Bacteroidota bacterium | reverse complement strand
CTGCCTAAGGTAGCTTTTTGATTGGTAATGGGGTTAGCGCCTGTGTTGTCCTTTAGAATATAATTTGGCTTTGTTTGATTTGCATAATTAAGTAAACTAATAGGATCTATATTATTACCAAATGCAAGTTTTATAGCAGCAAAGGGATCAACTGCAACCATTGCGATTGGTTTACTTACTGCAATACTATTATCAATTAAATTAGTTGCAGACAAAGTTGTTGTGATGTCTTTTTTGGAGCAACTCACTACAAAGCCAATAATAAGTACACATGTAAAAATGACCTGAATTGGTTTCTTCATAACAAATAGTTTAAAGATTAATTATTTTGTTTAATAATTTTATAAAAACGCTAATAAAGTCTTAATAAATTATTTTATTAAAGCTTAAGTTTGGCTTAGGACAAGAAACTTTATTACTGGTTTAATAGAAATATTTGTCTTTAACAAAATTTTGTAAAATAGACCGGGGGAAAGAATAAGCAAGTATAGAGAGGCCTATTTCTTTTTCAATTTCAATCTAGCCTTGTCTTTGTTTTGAGCCACTCTAAATTTTACAATGGCTTGAATTAACTTAATGGGTAAAGGCTTGTCTATAGGAAGTTGAATGCTGCCTTTGGAGGTTTTATAAGGGGCCAATTCTTTTTTAAAAACATCTATGGGTTTGGATGTAGGAAAGAAGCCATAATGATTTTTGAAAGCAGCGAAATAAACTAAAATACCTTCTTGTTTAAAAGCAGGCATGCTATAACTAATCACTTCTGTGGCTTTTGGTGCGGCCTTTTGTATGATTGCTCTCATCTTTTGAAGTGTAGCTCTTTTTTCAAGTGGCTGAGCTTCGATATAGTCGTTTATGGTATCGATTTTCAAATTTTTCATCTTAGTTGTTAAGCTAATATTTTTGTATTTAATTTAAACCAAGCCCCTCCATTGTATATTTTAATTTATTTTAGAATATACTGGTCTGCAAGTGCTGTAAAGTTTTTAACTTCTTCTAATTCCCAATTTTTATCTTTATTTAAATAATGAGCCATAAGGGCTGCAATCATAGGAGCTAAGGCTACCGCTAATTTAGCATCCAGAAAAAGCAATCTAATTCTTCTTGCTAATACATCTTCAACACCCATTGACATTTCATGTTTAACAGCATAGACTACCTCTGCTTTTGTAAATGCATAGTTGGGATGAAGAAGATCATTTAAAGACGGGTCAGTTTTTAAAATAGCGTTCAAATTATTTTTTCTTTCCTCTAAATTGCCAATACTCATTTTGGCAGTTGTACATTTTACTTTTATTAATTTTCCAGTGAATGCTGCATTGTCCACTGCATCTGCAGCCATTTTTCTATAAGTAGTCCATTTGCCTCCAGTAATCGTAACTAGTCCACTTGGAGATATACTTAAATGATGTTCTCTGGAAATTAAGGACGTTCGACCCTTTCCTTTTTGTTTTACTAAAGGCCTTAATCCAACATACACACTATTGATATCTGCTCTTGTAATTAATTCGGTTCCATATTGATTAATATGTTTTAAAATAAATTCTATCTCTTCTTCGAGTGGTTTAGGTTCATAAGAAGTAATATCAATAGGGGTATCCGTAGTGCCCAAAATTACTTTATCATGCCAGGGTACTGCAAATAATACGCGGCCATCATCAGTTTTAGGAATCATCATCGCGTTAGTGCTAGGAAAAAATTTTGCATTCACGACCAAATGGATACCCTGGGAAGGACTCACAAAGTCATGTTTTAATTGATCGTCCATTTGAACGATTGCATTGGTAAACACCCCCGTAGCATTAATAACTGTTTTTGTTTTTAGAGTATAAGTTTTTCCAGTTAATGTATCAATGCATTCTACACCTGTTATTTTACCATCGTTTTTTATAAATCCAGTTGCTTTGCAATAATTTAGAACAGTCGCTCCATTTTTAATAGCAGTTGCTGCCATTTCAATGGCTAATTGGCTGTCGTCGAATTGGCCATCATAATATAATATTCCGCCCACTAATTTATTGGTATTAATGGATGGCAAATGGGCTATGGTTTCTTTTTTTGAAAGAGATTCGGTTTTTCCAATAGATAGGCTTCCAGAAAGGAGGTCGTATATTTTTAATCCTATCCAATAAAACATCTTCCACCACCAACTAAATACGGGTATGATAAATATTTGTACAGAGGTTAAATGAGGTGCATTTTTTAAAAGGTATCCTCTTTCTCTCAATGCTTCCCGGACAAGTTTTATGTTACCTTGTTCTAAATACCTCACTCCGCCATGAACTAATTTAGTTGACCTGCTGGAAGTACCTTTGGCAAAATCATGGCCTTCAACTAATAAGGTTTTGTAACCTCTTGAGGCTGCATCTAAAGCAGCGCCTATACCGGTAGCACCCCCGCCTATAATAAGGATGTCCCAGAATTCTTCATTTTCCAGGGCATTTAATTGGGAGGCTCTATTCATACAATTTTTAAAAAATTTGTCATAAAATTACTACTAAATTGCTGATTCTATCTTTTAATTATAAATTCAAAAGCAGGGGAGTATATTTGGTCATTCAAAGCAGTTAATTTTTGTCAAATATGAAGAAGTGCCTCATTAGTTTTATTTTACTGCTTTTTGTTTTTTCAACAATTAATGGATTTACACAAGATACTATGCAATTAAAAAGTCCTTTGCATAAAAAAAATATTTTTACACTTGGTTTATATAAACAACCTGGCTTAGACTCTATGGTTGATTTTGTTGACGGATTGTACCGTGTTTTTAAAATTAATAAAGTACGGGGACATGATGATAATTTAAATAAATCAAATTTAACCTTTGTTCCTAATATAGGGTATAGTTTAGCTACTGGCTTTGCAACTTCTATTAATGCAAATGTTATTGTACCACAAAAAAATTTAAAAGACAATCAATCTATAATTTTTTCTGAATTAAAATATACCCAAAAGAAACAAATTATTTCTCAGCTAGTTTCCAATCTTTGGTTAAAAAATAACGAATATAATATTACCACCAACTGGTCTTATTTAAAATTTCCTCAATCGGATTATGGCTTGGGGGCGAATAGTTCTTTACAATTACTGGATAAGATTGATTACTCCTATTTAAAATTATATCAATCAGTTTTAAAAAAAGTGGGCACTGATTTGTATTTTGGTCCAGGTATTAATATAGATTATCATTGGAACATAACAGATACCACTACTCAAAATAAACCAATAGTTGGTTTTAATGAGTATGGGTTTACAAAAAAGTCTAGCTCAGTTGGTCTATTATTGAATCTTTTATACGATACTAGAAAATCTTTAGTTAACCCAATAGCCAATAGCCATTACTTAAACTTAGTATATAGAAATAATTTAACTTTTTTAGGAAGTGATGCGCCCTGGCAATCATTATTAATTGATTATAGAAAATACCTTCCTTTCCCAAAGGGCAGTAAAAATATTTTAGCTTTTTGGTCTTATAATGTTATTACACTTGCTGGCAAACCGCCTTATTTAAATTTATTTTCTACAGGAGCTGATACCTATAATAATACAGGCAGGGGGTATATACAGGGGAGATTTAGAGGGGATAAATTTGTATACTTAGAATCGGAATACCGCTTCGGGATTACTGAAAATGGTTTTTTAGGTGGGGTTATTTTTGCCAATATGCAAAGTCTTTCAGAACAGAGCGGCAAGCCCATACAATCTATTTTGCCTGGTTATGGCGCCGGCATTCGTATTAAATTGAGTAAACATTCAAATACCAACATTTCTATTGACTATGGAATAGGCCAAGGAGGTTCCAAGGGAATTTTTATGAATTTGGGGGAGGTATTCTAAAAATGGATACTTTTAATAAATTTTTAGGTATGAAAACAAATAAAAATAGAACGGATTCACGCAGACAGTTTATTAAAAACATTTCTTATGCTTCTGCATTTTTACTTACTGGTAAAATTTCTAACTTAAGTGCCGCAGAGGTAATTAGTTATCGTAATAAAGTAAAATTACGTTTTGTAGTAGCATCCGATATTCATTATGGACAACCTGACACTGCCTATGAGCAAATGTTGGATACAGTCACTAAGCATATTAATTTATTTCATGGCCATAGCCCCTTAGATTTTTGTGTGATGAATGGAGATTTAATTCATAATGAAAAATCATTTATGCCTTTGGTTAAAGCAAAGTTGGATGGTTTAACTATGCCTTATTTTGTGACGCGAGGTAACCATGATATGGTGTCATCGGACTATTGGAATAGTATTTGGGGAATGCCTTTAAATCATGACGTATTAATTAAAAAGAATGCTATTTTACTAGGGGATACTTCTAATGAACAAGGAACTTTTGAATCTCCTGACATCAATTGGCTATCCAATAAACTAGAAGCCCATAGGGACAAAAAAAATTGTTTTGTATTTATACATATTCCACAAGCAAAATGGACACCCTATGCAATAGATAATCCAGCTGTTTTTGAGACCATTAAAAAATTCCCCAACGTTAAGGCTGTGTTTCACGGACATGAACATGATCACGATGGATTTAAAATGGTTGACAATGTGCCCTTTATTTTTGACGCCCATGTGGGAGGCAACTGGGGTACCGCATATAAAGGCTTTAGAGTTGTGGAACTGATGAACGACAACACGATGATTACTTACATGATGAATCCAACGGAGAAATTAAATGAACTTAGTTTTTAATCATTCGAATATACAATTGTTCCACTTTAGTTCTTGCCCAGGGGGTTTTTCGTAAAAATTTCAAACTAGATTGAATGCTGGGATTGCTATTAAAGCAATTGATTGGAATATGCTGGCCTAAATCTTCCCATCCAAAATAAGCCACTAGTTCAGTGACTACATTTTCGAGTGTTTTTCCATGTAAAGGGTCCTTGGAAGCTTGTTGCATATGCAATATTAAGTAATTTGCTGCTATGCAGCCTCTCCGATATTTTATTGTTTATAAACCTGTGAATATGGTTTCTCAATTTGTGAGTACCCATCAAGTGAATTTATTACATCAATTAGATTTTGCTTTTCCCGAAGGAACACATGCTATTGGCCGCTTAGATCAAAATTCTGAAGGTTTATTATTACTTACTACTAATAAAAAAATAACTAAACTTTTATTTCAAGGAGCTGTTCCACACCAACGCACTTATTTGGTCCAAGTAAAGAACAAGGTGGAACCAGCTATTGTAGAAAAATTAGCCAATGGGATTGACATTAGTGCCCCCAATGGTAGTCTATTTACAACAACGCCTTGCTTGGTTCAATTGGTCAATCAACCAATTGGTTTATCTATAGTGGATAAGCCATTGCACCCCAACGTGCAAACTACCTGGTTGGAAATTACATTAACAGAAGGGCGATTTCATCAGGTGCGTAAAATGGTCGCCGCAGTCAATCATAAGTGTATTCGGTTGATAAGAACCTCTATAGAAAATATTAAAATTGGCGTTATGCAACCAGGTGATGTACTTGAAATGGAGGAAGAAAAATTCTACCAGCTGCTCAATTTACATGCAAAATAATTATGCTTATTGTGGGTCATAAAGTTTATTTATACTTTCATAAAAAACTGATATTAGTCAGTAAAGAACATAATCCTAGTGGTCCTTCATATAGAATGTATTCAGAAACAATGTGTTGCGACAATTTTAGTTGTTAAAGTATCATCTTTTGAGCATGGGTTATGAAAAAGCAATGAACTATATTTTTGATTGAAGCAAAAAAAGTAGTAAATTAGGTATATACAGACACCCCCAATCCTTATCTATGCCAACGGTACACGACTTATTACATAATAAAAATAGAAAGCTCATTACCGTATCCAGTAATACTTCTATTATAGATGCGCTTAAGATGATGGCCGATTATAATATTGGCTGTTTGATTGTACTAGAAGGAGACCATTATATAGGCATGTTCACGGAGCGAGATTATGCGCGTAAAATTGTATTAGAAGGCCGTAATTCTCAAACCACCACGGTAGATGAAATTATGGTAACAGATATCCCCTTATTAGATAGCAAAGACAGCATCGAGCTTTGCAGTAAAATTATGACTGAAAAAACTTTGAGGTATCTGCCAGTATTTGAAAATGGGAAACTAATCAATTTAATTAGCCAGAGTGATATTATCAAACATACCATTGATACGCAAAAATCCTTAATTGAACATTTACAGGATTATATGAATTTGAAATAGATTATTCGTGTTCGACCATATCATACAAATGATGTATGAGTCCATCTGCTAGCCCAATCTTAGGCACATATATTTCTTCAATATCAGCCCATTTACAAATAGCATTATAAATAGTTAAAGCAGGAACAATTACTTCAGCTCTATCTTCCTTAAGGGTATAGGTATGCATTCTTTCATCCACTGAAAGCGGCTCCATTTGTTTATAAACTTCTTTTAAACTTTCTGCACTAATAAATTTCCCATCTTTATTGCCATTCAAGGCAAATAATTTGTTGATATTGCCTCCAGACCCAATACCAATCATATTACTGTATTTTTTGGAGAGGTCCTTTAACGTATCTTTCATTTCCTCCCAGGTTTCGTCTTTCACCTTTTTTGTAAGAATACGAACTGTACCAATATTGAAAGATTTTTGAACGACTACATTAGACTTATGGTATAGAGTTATTTCGGTACTACCACCACCTACGTCAATGTATAAATAGCTTTTATCTTTGTCTAGTAATTCTGCAATATGGTTTTCGTAAATAATTTCGGCTTCCAATTCGCCGGTAATTACTTCAATCTCAATACTTGTTTCTGATTTAATTTCTTTGATGATCTCTTTT
>CANHOY010000089.1 GCA_947462495.1 Bacteroidota bacterium | reverse complement strand
CATATAGGACAAGGAGAAAATTTCTTATTGGATTGCATCATCTTATAAAAATTTATATAAAATTAATAGGATGGATAAAACAATTAATAAAAGTGGTCCTATATACCATCTATCTTTTTGAGATGATTTTATTGAATCTACTTCATTAGTAGGAGTGATCGGTGTAATTTCAATATCCTTAAAATAGGCAGTAGAATTGAATTTTGAAGTCCAATTGTATTTGCCATCTACTTTTGCAAGTTTCCCAAAATTACCTAATTCAAGATGGGGCAAATCATTATTAAAAACATTGTCTAAAAATTGGTCGAATTGAACAATTGCTTGTTCGTAGGATATATCAAGATTGTCTGCCAAAAAATGATAAAATTGTTTACTTGGCTTTGAATCAGTAGGTTCAAAAAGGATCGTTTCTTTCGGGGCTACTAATTTAGAGTTTACCCACACGGCCTCTACTTTATGGTAATTAATCATACCAATATTTGGCAATATTAATTGACCATTTTGAGCAAAATATTGTGTTAAACTGTTAATCATATCTTATTTATGAAACGAATATACAACCCCAGCGATTAATTGTAAGCCTAATGAAGGATAATCTGCCCAACGTTGATAAGGTTTATCTAATAAATTTTCACCTTTTGCCCAAACCTTCCATAATCGAGTAAATTGATAGGAAAATCCTGCATTCAGTACTAAGCTGTTGGATAAGTCAAATGGTAATTGATTATTATTAGAGAAGGTAGCACCAGACCAATAATTAAGCCCCCCATCCAAAGCTAATTTTTTATTAGGAGCCCAAGTGATAGCAGAATTTAACTCAATGGGAGTAATACCCCATGGTTTATCATTAATTTGAATAGAATTAAATTGAATGTATTTAAAGTTATTCTTGAATAGTAATTTATCACTAAATTGATACCTTAGATGGCCTTCCAATTCTACAGTAATAGCTCTATATTCAAATAAGGATTGATACCTTAAACCCATTTGTGCAGTTTGTACCGTATTGATTACTCTATTAAAAAAAGGTAAATTTTTATAATCATTTAAAGATAAACCAAATCCATATTGTAAGTTTTTTGAAGCATTAAATTCTACCCCTACATTCTTCTTTTCTTGAGTGGTTATCTTCATATCAGTGGGTGCCATTATCCATGGGTTAATTAAAACCAAAGAAGTATAATTATTATTAATAAAAAGGGTTTGCCATCCTGCTAATAATTTGATAGAAGTATCTTTAAGCTTTTTACTTAAAAATAAAGCAGGTGTAAATGTATATAACCCATTAGCAATGGTAGGACTAACCCCTATCTTAATATCTGTATTCCATTTTTTCATTTCGAAGGAAGGATCCATCCTTAGAATGGCATTGTTTATTTTATTGCCACTAGCTAATTGATATTGATTATAATTATAAGAGAAATCAAAATTAAATTTTAAATTATTATCGAATTTCAAAGACAAAGGATTATAAATTTCAAACCAAGTATTATTGGCATTTTCAGTTCCTTTAAAATGTTCAATTTTTAAAATAGGACTGATTAATGAGAACAAGTTTTTTTCATTGGTATTGACCCACTTAAAAGTACCCCCGACATGAGAGAAAGCTTGTTCAAAATTGGAATTGGGCAAACTAGTTGTTTCCTCTACTAACCCATATCGATAACGTTGTGTATTTTGATAAAATAGTTGAGATTTGATGTGATTGTTATCGTTTATTTTAAGATCACTTAAGTAGTTAATTCCCATATCTCTAGTGCGTTGTAAATTTAAGTCTCCTTGAGAGGATTCATACTTAAGGTTTACCGTATGCGCGTTAGATTGTTTATCAATTAGGGTAGAATTTAAGTCAACTAATTGATGAAGATAGTTACCATAACCAATTTTTAAAGTAGCCAAATTTCTTAAAACTTTAGTAGGATATGATTTATATGTTCTAGGAACCAGTGGAACAGGCTGGTATTGAAAAGACAAGTTTTGATTTGGCACTTCGTAATTTAAATGTAATGAGGTAGTATCATTTTGAGCGGTGGCGGTGGTAAAGCTTATTTTGGCCACATTTTTTAATTGGGGTTTAAAAGCGGATAAAATAGTGACTACTTTTTCAGGCACAGTATCTAACTTTTTAGGCGGTAGTTCTGCATTGGTTTGTTGGGCTAAATCTTTGAAAATGATAGTATCAATATTGTTTAATCTGGCTCTCTTTTTAATTATCTTTTTTTTACTCTTATTCGTTTTCTTCTTTTTTAATGTCAAAGTTTTTGATATTGAAGATTTTGTTTTTTTAGCAGACTTTTTTTGTGCAATTACACCATCAGTGCAAAATAGAAATACTAAAATTAAAAGCCAATATTTATAAGAATAGTTCATAATTGTATTTTTACTTAATTGTTGATTGTTCTGTCAACAATTTTAATTTTTCAGCAGCAACTAATTTTAATTCCTCAATAGTTGCATTTTCGGCAACACTTTTATAGGTGGCAATAGCATTGAATTCATCTTTTTGTGCTAGATAGATATCTCCTAATAAAATATAAGCCTTGGTGATCCAGAATTCAAAAGAAGATTGTTTTTTAATGAGCTCAAAAGCTGTTTTTTCTGCCAAAGGCAATTTATTTTGCAATAAATAAGTTTGTGCTAATTGATAATGTGCTTCTGCTGTAATAATAGAATGACCACTTTTAATTAATTTATTAAGTATTATTAAAGCATTGGTGGTATCAGAGCTTATTAAACTTTGATGATATAATACCATATTAGCCATTTCTATATCATCTGATGCACTTAATTTATCTTCTAAAATCAACTTGGCTACTTGGAACCCATTCTCCCAATTTTCTGCTTTATAAGCACATCTAAGCAATCCTTTAATGGCTTCTGTTTTATTTTCTTGCTGTGTGGCAATTTTATTTAAAATGTTAAAATATTTTTCGGCAAGATCATATTGTTTGAAATTAAAATAATTCAATCTAGCAGCTAACAAAGAGGCTCTTTCGGCAAATTTATTAGGGGCTTGATCTGCTACCTTGGCAAAATAGAAAGCAGCCGTGTCGTAATGCTGTTGAGCGTAGTTAATTTCAGCCACCAAATTAGAAGCCTCTAGCTGGTATTTGCCTGAAGGGAAAGCGATTAAATATTTACTAAAGCCCTGAACAGCTTCGGTATATTTATTTTGTTCATATTTTATAACAGAAGATCTAAAAATCAACGAATCTTGTTCGCTAAAGGATATGGGTTTCCCAAATTCATTCATAAACTGAACAAAACGTTCTGGTTGCTGATCTTCAATGAATATATTTCTAATGAATTCAATTGCATTCTCAGTTTCAGTTGATTTCGGATAATTTGTATATAGTTCTCTAAAATTATCTAAAGCAACTTCGTTTTTATTTAAGTTAAAATAGGCAAGGCCTAATTTATAATAAGCTTGTGGGTAAAAACTAGTAGCTGTTTTATCTAAGGTTATTTTTGCTAAGGGAGCAATTGCTTCCTGAAAATTTTCTTGATTGATATAAGTATCTGCTAATTCCATTCTCGCGTCATTCAAATAGACTGAATTAGGAAATTTTACATCAAAGTTGGTCAAAATGTTTAATTTTTCTTTAGGCTTGTTCATTCCTCCTAATAAAATAGCTTTTTCTAGGGTAGCATAATCCATATAAGTCCAACCTAAATCAATAATATTCTGAAAAGATTCAAGAGATGGTTTCAATAACTTTAACATCATTTGACAATCGGCTACTCTTACAAAGGCGTCTTTTTGATATTTATCAGCCATATTTGCTGGTACGGCATTGCTAATAGCTGAAAAATTAATGAATGCATTTTCATATGCCCCCTTTTTCAAATAACAATAGCCTAAGGTGTATCTAGCATGTAATAAACTTATCTCCCCTAATTCTATTGGGGCTATAATAAACTTTTCTAAATACTCGATGGCCTCTTCTATCCTACCCATTTTATAAGAAAGTTCTCCTAACCAAAATAAGGTAGCAGACAAAACTTTATTATTATAGGGTATATGAAGTAATTGATACAATAAACTATACCCTTTTTCAACTTGGCCAACATTCAAATACATGGTAGCTCTACCATATAATATCGTGGGGTATAGTTTTAATAAATCTACAGTAGGAACTTCGATGGTATTGTATGCATCGTAAGCTTGTTCATAATTATTACTCAAAGCCAATGAGCTTATCCATAAAGCCTTTGCTTCTGCTAGATAATTCGAGTTTGGATAGTTCTCAATGAATTTATCTAAGGAAGTGATAGCGTTACCATATTCTTTTAATTCGGACGATAATTTACCATAATTAAATAAGGCTATTTCTTTTTGTACTAGGTTTTCACTTTTAGTGGCACATAATAAAAATGCATTTTTAGCGCCATTCTTATCATTGAGCTTCAAATAAGAAGTTCCTAATAAATACATACTATTTTGTCCTAAAGAATCTTCAATAGAAGCCAATGTTTTAAAACCATCTATCGCATTTTCCCATTGTTCATTTTGAAAATAACAAAAAGAAAGTTGATAAATATCTTGTTTATCAGGGGTAGTTTGTGATTGAATATAATAGGAAAGAAATGGAATTGCTTTTTGATATTCCTTTTTCTCAAATAATAGATGCCCCATTAATTGCTGAAGTTGTAAACTATAATATTGGCCTGGTAATTTTAAAGCTGCTTCGCATTGCTCCATGGCCGCCCCTACCTCCCCCATAAAATAGTAAATCTGACTTATATAAAAAGGAGTTAAACTTAAATAAGCATTATTAGTAGAGGCTATTTTAAAACAATTAAGTGCTTGTGAAAATTCTTTCTTTTGCAAGGCAATGAATCCTGTATAATAATTTGCATCCGTATAAAATCGGCTTTCTTTTATTTGACTTACACTACTAAGTAAATCAGCTGCCTTCTCCCAATCTCCCTTTTTGAAATACAAATAACCTTTGAAATAATTCATTTCAATAATTTCAACATTTTCTAGATCTTCTATAGGGATATTAGAAAAAGCTTTGAGTGCATTATCATCCTCTTGTTTTTTAAAATAGTACTTGCCTAATAAATAACTAATTCTGGAATGGTAAATCTTGTTATTGGTTTCGTTAAGCCATTTTGAGGCGGCAATGGCTGCATTGGGTTTGTCTAAAATTAACAAAAGTGAAAAATAATAAAAACTAATTTCATCCTGAGGGGTGGTAAAAGTATAAGCAGATTGAATATTTTGAAAAGCAGCAATGGTATCCCCTTGTTTTAGATCTTGAACTCCTTTTTGAAAAAGGGCATTCAATGGATGATTTATTTGAGCATTTTGTCCATAAGTTATATGGGAGCAAAAACAAATCATTGTAAATGATAATATCGAAGTGCTAATAAAACGCATTGAATGGCTATGTTTAATAATACCCTAAAATTAAGCTCTCTATATAAAACGATTAAATAATAGGCCATATTGTGGAAAAACAGATTTCATTCGTAAATTTGTACACAATAACAATAAATATGTACGAACATCAAACCACTGTAAGAGTAAGGTATGCGGAAACAGATCCTATGAACGTAGTCTATTATGGTAATTATGCTCAATATTTTGAAGTGGGGAGAGTAGAAAGCTTTAGAGAACTAGGCTTTAGCTATAAAATAATTGAAGAATTGGGAATTATGTTACCTGTTGTTGAATTAAACATAAAATATTTAAGACCTGCCAGGTATGACGATTTATTGACCATTAAATCTCAAATTAGAAATCTCCCAATTGACCATCGAATTGTATTTGACCAAGAAATATATAATGAAGAAGGTAAGCTTTTGACCGTTGGAATGGTGAAGTTATATTTCATGGATGAAAAATTAGGCAATAGAGCCGCTATGCCCCCTTTAATGCTTGAAAAACTAAGCGTTTATTTTAGTTAAACCCCTACATTTTAGTTTACTTTGCAACCAAATAAAGATTTTAAATGGATT
Source organism: Bacteroidota bacterium (assembly GCA_947462495.1). Classification (GTDB taxonomy): domain Bacteria; phylum Bacteroidota; class Bacteroidia; order Chitinophagales; family Chitinophagaceae; genus Sediminibacterium. The sequence continues at coordinate 855 of CANHOY010000089.1, read as the reverse complement.
CAATAAATGCAACCATTATTACAATTGGGGATGAACTTTTAATTGGACAAGTAATTGATACCAATAGTGCATTTATTGCTCAGGCCTTAAACACCATTGGAGTCGCAGTAAAAAGCAGAATAGCTGTTGGAGATGATGCAAAAGCTATTAAAGAAGCCTTAGATGAAGCAGCTTTAAAAAATCAAATTATCATTTTAACCGGAGGTTTGGGACCTACCGCTGATGATATCACTAAGCCCTTATTAAATTCCTATTTTGGGGGTAAGATGGTGGTACATACACCCAGCTTAGACCATATCACTTATATATTTGAAACCATTCACAAACGTCCTATGATTGAGAGAAATCGTAAACAAGCAGAAGTGCCAGATGTTTGCGAAGTGTTGTTTAATGAAAAAGGGACCGCACCTGGAATGTTATTTAAAAAAAATGGAGTGCTTTTCTTTTCATTACCTGGGGTACCACACGAAATGAAATGGTTAACAGAGACGCATGTAATTCCAATTATTAAAAAAAGTTTTAAATCAAATTTTATAGGTCACAGAACCTTATTAACAGCAGGTATTGGGGAATCTTTTTTAGCTGAACTAATTGCCCCATTTGAAAATGCCTTACCGCCATCTATTAAACTAGCCTACTTACCCAATTTTGGAATGGTTCGATTAAGATTAACAGGGTCAAATAGCAATGAACCAATTTTAAATGATGACTTAAATAATCAATTTGAGTTTTTAAAAAAAGCAGTAAATGAATATTTAGTCATTGATTCAGATGAACCTATGGAAGTGGTGGTGGGTAATTTATTAAAGTCTAAAAAACTTACTGTTGCTACTGCCGAAAGTTGTACCGGGGGCT
>CANHOY010000088.1 GCA_947462495.1 Bacteroidota bacterium | reverse complement strand
TTGGCCCCTTCATACTTTAAGCTTTTTTGGCTGCAAAAAATTGGTGGAAATAAGGAATGGTTTCAATGCCCTTGTAAAAATTAACAATATCATATTTCTCATTGGGGCTATGTAAATTATCACTGTCCAATCCAAATCCCATAAATACAATTTTTAAACCTAGTTCTTTTTCAAACAAAGAACAGATAGGTATACTACCTCCTCCGCGAACTGGTATAGGCTCTTTACCAAAAGAGGTAGCAATGGCTTTAGCAGCACTTTGGTATTCATGCGAATCAATAGGCGTGATATATGGTTCTCCACCATGATGTTCAAATGCATGTACGGTTATATGAGCAGGAGCAATTTTTTTAAAATGAGCTAATATCATTGCTGTAATTTTTTCTGAAGATTGATTGGGCACCAATCTGCAAGATATTTTTGCAAATGCTTTAGATGGTAAAACTGTTTTTGCTCCTTCACCTGTATAGCCACCCCAAATACCATTCACTTCTAATGTGGGTCTTATTCCTGTGCGTTCATTGGTGCTGTATCCTTTTTCACCCCATACATTTTGAATGCCTAAGTCGGATTTGTATGCTGCTTCATCAAATGGAGCTTCGGCCATTTTTTTTCTTTCTGCTTCGGTAGATTCTATTACATCCTCATAAAAACCTGGAATGGTTATATGATTATTTTCATCATGGCAAGAAGCAATCATTTTAGAAAGAATAGTAATAGGATTGGCAACAGCACCTCCATATACTCCACTATGCAAATCTCGATTAGGACCCGTAATTTCTAATTCTATATAACTTAATCCTCTAACGCCAATATCAATAGAGGGGGCATCCATACTGATCATAGCGGTGTCACTAATTAATATTACATCTGCTTTTAATAGATCGGTATGTGTTTTTACAAAACTGGCTAAATTAGGACTGCCTATTTCTTCTTCTCCTTCTATAATAAATTTAATATTCGTGCACATCGAATTAGTTTGAGTCATTAACTCCAATGCTTTTACGTGCATATAAAATTGTCCTTTGTCATCGCAGGCACCTCTTGCGAAAATTTTACCGTCTTTAATGGTGGGTTCAAACGGGCTACTATGCCACAGTTCCAAAGGATCGGCAGGTTGTACATCGTAGTGGCCGTATACTAACACAGTGGGAAATTTAGGATCTACCATTATTTCACCATATACAATGGGATGGCCTTCGGTTTCATATATTTTTGTGATAGGGGCACCTGCTGCTTTTAAAGATTGTTCCACTGCTTTTGCACAAGCAATCATATCCGTATTGTTTTCACTTTTTGCACTAATACTAGGAATGCGCAATAAAGTTAAAAGCTCTTCTAAAAATCGTTCTTTGTGTTGCTCTTGATACACTTTCCAGGAATTCATAAGTTGCTTATTAAAGGGTAATTATTATAATTGATGTTTTAAATCGGAGAGTACATTTTCTCTGGTCCAATTTAATTTTTGCTGAAACACAGAAGTTCTTTTTTCACAATGCTCAATGGTGCATATAGGACAGCTATAGGCCATACAGCCATCAGTATGCACAAAAAATTCTACACTTTCTCCAAATTTATTTTTGATCAATTTTGTAAATTCATCCACTGCTGCATGGGCTTCATTGACATTAAAATACCAGGGCACTGTTAAATGACAATCAATATGCATTAAAGCTCCATATTTAATAACTCTTAAATTGTGCATGTCAATCCAATTTGAATTACGTGTATGATTTAATTCAAGAATTACTTCGTCTAATAATGCCATATCGGCTTCGTCCATAATACCTGCTAAAGATTCACGTATAATTTTATAGCCATTGTATATAATCCACAAGCCCATTGCAATAGCAATCACAGCATCAATGATTTTGTAGCCTGTAAACAAGACCAGTCCTATTCCTATGGCAATTGCATAAGTAGTATAACTATCAATAAGCAAATGTTGCCCACTAGAGCTTAATGCTAGAGACTTGTTTTTCTTGCCTTGGGATTTCGCAAATAAACCGGCTACCATATTTAAAATAGCAGTCGCCAATAAAAGCCAAATGCCATTGTCTAAATTATGTAAGGTAGCTGGTTCGAAAAATGTGTTGATAGACTCATAAAGTATAATGAAACCTGCTGTGATGATTAAACTTCCTTCAAAAGCAGCCGAAACGAATTCTGCCTTGCCATGTCCATAAGGATGATCTTTGTCTTTGGGTTTAGAAGCAACATATAAACTATATAATCCGATGAGTCCTGCTAGTACATTCACTATACTCTCTAAAGCATCTGATAAAACAGACAGAGAGTGTGTCATGAAATACGCGACAAATTTAAGCACGAATAAAACAATACTTAAACTAGTTACAAAAAATTGAATTTTTAAATTCTGTTTTGACTTTTGCAAGGGGCTTCGTTAATGATAAGTAAAACTAAAAAGCGTTGTTTATCCTTTAGCTTCTGCGTATTTTTTTTGTACGAATTCCCAATTCACTAAGTTCCACCATGCGTTGATGTAATCGGGGCGTTTGTTTTGATATTTTAAATAGTAAGCATGCTCCCAAACATCTAATCCTAAAATTGGAGTGCCTTTTGTTTCAACAATGTCCATGAGTGGGTTATCTTGATTGGGTGTCGAGCTCACTGCTAAGCTGCCATCTGTTTTTACTAACAACCAAGCCCAGCCACTTCCAAATCTTGCTTTTGCTGCATCACCCAATGCCGTTTTAAAGGCTTCAATATTGCCAAATGTTTTTGTAATGGCTTCAGCTAAGGCACCTGAAGGGGCAGTGGCAGGTGCAGGTTTCATTAATTGCCAAAACAATTCATGATTAAAATGTCCGCCTGCATTGTTTCTCATTTTTGGAGAATAGCGAGAAATATTTTTAAGTAAATCAGTTAAGCTAGTTGTATTGGTATCCACTTTTTCTGCCACACAAGCATCTGCTAAATTTTTTGCATAAGCAGCTGCATGTTTAGTATAATGAATTTCCATAGTTAATGCGTCAATAAATGGTTCTAATGCGGCATAACCATAAGGCAAAGGTTGTTGAACAAAGTCACTTAAAGCCGATGTAGAAGAGGGGCTTAATTTTGTAAAAATAGGCAGGGCAGCCATAGCCATTCCTGCTTTGCCAGAAGTTTTTAAAAACTGGCGTCGGTTTTGGGTGGTATTTGACATAAAATTATTTTTTAAAGTACTTCCGTAAAGTTACCTTAATTGGGTGTAAAAGTCGGTAGTAAAATTCTTGGTTAAATAGTTGAGAATCGCGCATTGCTTTGAAAGTCAAAAACAAGCCCACCGGTATTAAAACTAAAGAAGACATCCACATTCCAAAATAAACGGACCATTCACCTGTTTTGGCAAACTTTTCTCCAAAATTATTGAGCAAGAAAAAAATGACAAAAAATATGATGGCTAATACCATTGGGGTGCCCAGGCCTCCTTTTCTAATAATTGACCCTAAAGGAGCACCAATTAAAAAAAGTACAATACAGGCGAAGGACAAAGTAAATTTTCGATGCCATTCAATGCCATGTAAAGAGGCAGCTGTTTCATTTTGATTGTATATTTCACTCAGCGTGACCATACTTGCTAGAACGGATGGAAACTGAAAACTGGCCGTTTCTGAAATGTTTTTTGAAATAGAGTCAGGAATAATTTGTTTGAAATTAGTTATGGGGGGTATATTTTTTTGTGCTAAAAAAGTTTGATTGCTGTCCTTATATAATATGAAACGCAGGTAAGGGGAAATTTCATCGGCAACTTTTTTAACATAAATACTGTCTTTGCCTTTTAGTGAATCAATGGCATTTCCTAATTGCCTAACACTGAGCATTTTTGGGTCATAAATATTATCACCATTCTTATTTAACTCAAAACTTTTTAAGTCAAATATTTTTTTATACTCTTTAAAATAGAGTCTGGTGTATTCGGTATTGGTGGTAGATCTTGCTCCTCTTTCTTGATATCGCCAACCGTTGTACATAATAAATTCAAGGAACTTTTTATTTTTAGAGACCCTCATCACACCCGATTCGGCCATGATAAAATTATCTTGTAAGGCGTATTTTTTTTCGAAAATTACAATGTTATGCATAACACTATCATTGCTTTCTTTTTTTCCAAGTTTAATTACATAGCCATCAATTTTATCATAGAAAATACCTTCTTTCAAATCAATGGCAGGCTTGGCGATGATAATTTCATATTTCAAATTACTTAGTTTCATTTGAGTAACTGGAATGATATTATTAGCAAACAAAAATGCAATACCGGCTAAAAAAATGGTGAAAATAAATAAGGGGCGCATGAATCGAACTAATGGAATGCCCGCAGCCTTAATAGCAATTAATTCAAAACTTTCTCCCAAATTTCCAAAAGTCATAATAGATGAAAACAATAAGGCAAGGGGTAAGGCCGTGGTCATGGTGCTTACACAAACCAATCCAATTAATTTCAGTATGGTTAAAAGGTCTAAACCTTTACCCACTAAGTCATCAATGTATAACCAAAAGAATTGCATGGTCAGCACAAAAGTTGAAATAGCAAGTGCTGCCAAAAAAGGGCCTATAAAAGCCTTAAGAATTAGTATGTCTAATTTTTTGAACAATGCGATGTAGTGCTAACTACCAATGCGATGAAAGAGCTCTTTAATCTGATATTCCCAAAGTCTACTTTGGTCTTTGATTTCATTTTTTTCAGCAAAGTCTTTCACGATTAAAATAGTTTGATTAGAGATTTCAGTTTTTTCTATTCTAAATTCGAAGTACTCGTTTTTTTCGCCATGCAACCATTTAAATTTTATAAACTTATCAGGTTCTTGGTCTAATAATTCGGCCTTGTCTGGCACACCACCATTCCATGAAAAACTAAACACATTTTCCCATTCGTCTACTTTATCTGCAAACCATTCTTGCAATCCAGATGGGGTAGATAGAAATTCAAAAAGTATATTTGGTGAACATCTCACTGGAAATTCAAGTGTAAATAATTGTTTCTTACTCATATATAGCTAACTCCTCTTTATTATTGGTTCGTTTAATGCAATAATATTAAATAAAGAGTAGGTTCCAACTATTTTTTATTGTTAATTAGTTAACAAACTGTCAAGACCTTGTTAATTCATTTTAAAAAACTATATAAAGCAATCATAATCAATTAGTTAAGTGCAATTTATGGTTTAAAAAACACAGCATAAATAAAGTATTTATACTTAGATATTTGTTAGCGTTTCACTAAATTGGTTCACTTATCTTTGCTTCCCTAATACAATAGTATGTTTAATAGTTTAAGTGAAAAATTAGAATCTGCGTTTAAACACCTGAAAGGTCAGGCTAGAATTAATGAATTAAATGTTGCTAATACTTTAAAAGACATCAGAAAAGCACTGTTAGATGCCGATGTTAATTTTAAAATTGCCAAAGAATTTACAGATACTATTAAAGAAAAAGCCATTGGTGAAAAAGTAATCAATGCTATCAGTCCTGGACAGCTGATGACTAAAATAGTTCAGGATGAATTAACTGCTTTAATGGGTGCCGAGGCTTCTATGTTGGATTTGTCCAAAAGCCCCACTATTATATTAGTAGCTGGTTTGCAAGGATCTGGTAAAACAACTTTTTCTGGAAAATTAGCTACTTACTTAAAAGCACAAAAAAAATCACCCTTGTTGGTGGCAGCCGATATTTACAGACCTGCTGCCATGGATCAATTAACCGTTTTAGCAGAACAAATTGGAGTAGATATTTTTGTAGAGCGAGAAAATAAAGATGCAGTTTCTATTGCACAAAATGCAATTGCTCATGCAAAAGCGAATAATAAAAATGTAATTATTATTGATACGGCTGGTCGTTTGGCAGTGGACGAGATGATGATGAATGAAGTAGCTAATATTAAAAATGCCATTCAACCACAAGAAATTTTATTTGTTGTCGATGCCATGACCGGGCAAGACGCAGTCAATACAGCTAAGGCTTTCAACGATCGTTTAGATTTTACTGGAGTGGTATTAACTAAGTTAGACGGAGATACCAGAGGGGGTGCGGCGCTTTCCATTAAGTACACGGTGAATAAGCCCATTAAGTTTATGAGCAGTGGAGAAAAAATGGAGACTTTGGATATTTTTTATCCTGAGCGTATGGCGCAAAGAATTTTAGGCATGGGTGATATTACATCCTTGGTGGAAAAAGCACAAGCGCAATTTGATGAAGCGGAAGCTAAAAAATTGGAGAAAAAAATTCGAAAGAATCAATTTGACTTTGAAGATTTCTTAACCCAGATTCAGCAAATTAAGAAGATGGGTAATTTGAAAGATCTGATGGGTATGATTCCAGGCATGGGTAAAAGTTTAAAAGATATTGATATTAAGGACGATGCTTTTAAAGGCGTGGAGGCCATTATTCAATCCATGACGGTGGTGGAAAGACGCAATCCTGATGTTTTAAATCCGAGTAGAAAACAAAGAATAGCCAAAGGGGCAGGTAAAGACCTTGGGGAAATCAATGCTTTTATTAAGCAATTTGACCAAATGAAGCAGATGATGAAGCAAATGAGTGGGTCTATGCCAGGGGGTCCAATGGGGGGTAAAATGCCAGGATTAAGAAGGTAAACTATTGATAATCAATGTATTTTAGGATAAACTTGCATGGTATTCCCCTTTCTCCTATATTTGCTTCCAGTTAACCCTATTTAATAACGCCAATAAATTTCTATTTAACATGGCAGTAAAGATCAGACTACAGCGTCATGGTAGTAAAAAAAGGCCTTTCTACTTTATAGTAGTAGCCGACGGACGCGCACCAAGAGATGGTAAATTCATCCAAAAAATTGGTACTTACAATCCTTTAACAGTTCCTGCGACGATTCAATTAGATCGTCAAAAAGCTTTAGAGTGGTTAAACAAAGGAGCA
>CANHOY010000087.1 GCA_947462495.1 Bacteroidota bacterium | reverse complement strand
TATATTGAACACTGCCAGCTGGAAGATGATTTTTTTATACGAAAGGCCATTGGCTGGGCCTTGCGAGGGTATGCATATACCAATGCAAAGTGGGTCAAAGAATTTATAAAAGCACATCCACATCTTTCCAACTTATCGAAACGCGAAGCATTAAAAAATTTATAGCATTATGAAAAATAACCAATTCTTATCAAAATATCAAAAGGCAAAAAATTATAAAAAGAAATGGGTAACGTTTAAAGCTGAATGCAAAAATGCCCTATTAATTACTTTAGGTATCATATCAGCAAGCTTTGGCTTAAATGGCTTTTTATTGCCTAATAAATTTATCGACGGAGGGATTACGGGTATATCATTGCTTTTAACAGAAATCACTTCTATACCGCTTTCAATTTTAATTATAATTATAAATATTCCTTTTGTTTTTTTAGGGTACTTTACTTTAGGAAAACAATTTGCAATAAAAACATCACTTGCTATTATTGGCCTAGGGCTATGTATTGCATTAATAAGATACCCAAATATTACCAATGATAAATTATTAGTCTCGGTTTTTGGAGGTATCTTTTTAGGAGGCGGGATTGGACTTTCAATTAGAGGCGGTGGCGTAATTGATGGCACTGAAGTACTTGCAATTTATTTAAGTAAAAAATGGGGCGTAACAATTGGTGATTTTATCATCATCATTAATATTTTTATATTTGGTTCTGCTGCATTTTTATTGTCAATCGAAGCAGCACTTTATTCAATGATAACTTATTTTGCTGCATCCAAAACTCTAGATTTTATAATTGAGGGTTTTGATGAATATATTGGAGTTACCATTGTATCATCACACTGTAATGAGATTAAAGAAATGATTGTACAAACAATGGGGAGAGGCGTTACTGTTTATAATGGAACAAAAGGAATAGGAAAACGAGGCGAGAGAAGTGATATTGATATTATTTATACTGTAATAACCAGATTGGAAATAAACAAATTAAACATTGAAATTGAAAAAATTACTCCAACCGCTTTTGTAGTAATGAATACCGTAAAAGATACAAAAGGGGGAATGATAAAGAAAAAGAATTTTAAGTACTAAAAGGTAAAAATAAAGCCCCAATTTGGAGCTTTATTAAATTTTAATTTGGACTTAACAACTAAGAAATATTACATTTTCTTAGCGTCTTCTAAGAACTTAGCTAAACCAATATCTGTTAAAGGGTGTTTTAATAAACCCAAAATAGAATCTAATGGGCAAGTGCAAACATCAGCACCCGCTTCTGCTGCTTTTACAATATGTAAAGCATTACGTATGGATGCAGCCAATATTTGTGTATCAAATCCCTGAATATCATAAATGTGTCGAATTTGAGCAATCAATTCCATGCCATCCCAAGAGCTATCATCAATTCTACCAATAAAAGGAGACACATAAGTAGCGCCTGCTTTAGCAGCTAAGATTGCTTGTCCTGCAGAAAAAATTAAAGTACAATTGGTACGAATACCGTTATCAGTAAACCACTTTATCGCTTTAATGCCATCTTTAATCATAGGCACTTTTACCACAATATTTTTATGAATGGCAGCTAATTTTTTACCTTCTTCTACCATAGTAGCAAAGTCAGTAGATAATACTTCTGCACTAATATCCCCATCAACTAATTCGCAAATGGCTTTATAGTGCGCTGCAATAGCCGCTTCCCCTTTAACACCCACTTGGGCCATTAAACTTGGATTAGTGGTTACTCCATCCAAAATTCCTAAGTCATTGGCTTCTTTAATTTGAGCTAAATTACCTGTGTCTACAAAAAATTTCATAATATATAGTTTTAAAAAGTGGCAGGCTACTTACATCGCACCGCTCAACCGTCTATCCTTGCTGCATTCCTGCCCTGGGGAGTTTCAACAGGAGCTGGTCGTGCAAGACCTGCCGGTGCAAAGGTAGTTAAAAAAAAGGTACTAAAAAAAGGGGCTTACAAACAACTTTTGCTACCAAGTTTGCATCGTATTAATGGTGGTAAAACCCATCAAAGAATCATGTTGAGCTCCAGGTTGACGGTAGTAAACAAAAATAGAATAATTATTTTCTGTCTCCCAATGATTGCCTTCGGTTTCCGTAAAATCATCCAATGAATTGGGGTCATTACTATCTCTAAGAATATAATTGTAACTATAATAGCCTTGTTTTAAAACCAATGATTTCTGATACACTCCTAATTTAGCATCAAAAATCATTTCTGAATTTTTATTTAATTCATTATTGGTCAAAGCCCCTGCCAAATATAATTTTTGACCTAAAAAAGGGATATGATCTTTGGGTAAATAAGTAAATACAACACGAGCGTAGTCATTTTGATTTTCACTTTGAAGTCCATCGGAGTTTGTAATTAAATAATTGCCATTTAAATCCCTGAAAATATAATAAGCCACTTCAGCTCGAGAAATATCAGGTTTTAAGTAAACATAATTCTGATCCCCAATTTTTTGAAACTTACTAATTCTGTCAGAAACTAATTGCATACTTTGTAAATCAAGCCATCTTGATTCTTTTCCGGAAGGAAAAATTAATTGATCTTCGTTATTGTAGTCCAGGATATTCCCCCTAATAAAATTGGGAGTGGCTAGTTTTATGGCATCATTGTATCTGTAGTTTTGAACTACGACCACTTTTAATTGATCTGATTGCAATGAAGGAATTTCTTTTACATCCACTTGTACACTAATTTTTTGATGCGTCTTTGAAATAGCTCCATCAAAAGGCTCCGATACAGATGCCACTATGCCTAACTGATCATCCACTACATAAAAACGTTTTGTAAAAACAAGCTCATTGACATTGCCATTTTTGAACACTTTTAATATATAATTACCCGATTTAGTGGGCTTGCAATTGGCATTTGGGAATGTAAATTGATAATGGAAATAATGCTGATAGGCCATAGTAGAAACTGAGAAATTATTTATTTTTATTTGATTAAAGCCTTGTGTATAATCAAAACTATTTATAGAAGTGGGCGTCCAATCGGCATTCATTAATTCAATAGAATAATAATAGTCTTGATAGTCGGCTTTAAAATCATCAAAACTTATTTGAAGTGGGGTGCTTTCTTTAAGCACAATAACAGGTATAGCCAATGGCTTATTGGCAGGATAAATCAAAATACTATGAATAGCGGTGTCCAATATTTTGTCTGGATTATTTTGGGCAACACTTTTAAATGAACAACCCAATAACAGGCCTATACACAGGAATAGCTTATAAAACATAGATCAAGCATTGATACCCTACGAAACTACCCATTTAATCCTAATTTTTAAAGAGAAAAAACTAGATTTGATAAAAATTAGCCTCGCTTGAACGCCTTTGAAATAGCAAAAAGAATAAGTTTTCAAAAACAAAAAAACTATACCCGCTTTATAGTTCGCTTATCTATTGCAGCCACTGCCATCAGTGTGGCTGCAATTTTAATTACTTTGTCTATTGTCAATGGATTTCAACAAACCGTAAGCAATAAAGTTTATGGTTTTTGGGGGCAAATTAGAATCGCCTCGATTAATGGATCTTCATTAGAAGTGAACGAATCAATAGAAAAGAATTTAAGTAAAATAAAATTCGTTGAAAGTGTTACTCCTTTTTTAAATCAATCTACTGTACTTTCTTTTGAACAAGATATTGAAGGAGTCGTTGCAAGAGGCCTACCTGCCAATACCCCTGCCCCTTTTCTTATCAAAGGAAGAAGCATTCAAAAAGAAAATGACAGTCTTGCTAATGAAGTGGTATTGTCTGATCAGCTGGCCACTACCTTAAATATTACAGTAGGCGCTTCGGTAAGGTTGTATTTTTTAAATTTAGGAGATGTTCAACAAAGAAAATTAAAAGTAGTAGGGATATATCATTCTGGTATTGAAGATTATGATAAACAGTTTATTTTAGTAGATATTAAATTGCTGCAACAGCTTAATAATCACTTTAATCAAATAGAAGGTTACTCTATTGCCCTTAAACAAGGGTCCAATATGGACAAAATTAATGATGAAGTTCAGCAACAAATGCCTGCCAATTGGGTAGCTACGACTATTAAAGATTATTACCCTCAAATTTTTGATTGGATTGGAGTTCAAACAGTCAATAGAAATGTGACCATTACCATTATGTTACTAATTGCTATTGTTAATTTACTTACCTGCTTATTTATCTTAATGCTAGAGCGAATTCCAATGATAGGTACATTAAGCGCTTTAGGAGCCACGCAAAATTTTATAAGGCAAGTTTTTTTATACCAAGCTAGTATCATTTGTTGGATGGGTATTGGATTAGGGACCACTATGGGTATTGGACTATCTTATTTACAACAAAAATTTGGTTGGATTCAATTAGACGAATCAGCTTATTTTATAAAAACCTTACCTATTCAATTTGATTGGGCTCAAATAGCAGCTGTTGTAATAGGCACGGCTATCATTAGTTATTGCTCTTTTTTAATTCCTACTTTATGGATTAAAAAAATTGCTCCTGCAAAAGCCATTAAATTCGATTAAACTTTCCAATGGGATAAGATAATGCCTGTCGCTACTGACGCATTCAATGATTCCGCATGACCATATTTAGGAATTTTTATTGGATGCGTAATATATTTTGTCAATTGATTGCTTATCCCTTTAGATTCATTTCCAATGATCAAAAAACCAGTGGAGGCGATGACTGATTCATACATGGATGCGCCATCTAATAAAGCGCCATAAACAGGTAAAGCGGTGGCTTTAACAATAGTTTCTAAATTCACCGACTCCACCCTAACTCTAAAACAACTACCCATGGTGCTTTGAAGCACTTTTGGATTGTAAAATCCGGCGGTATCCTCGGATACAAAAATTTGCTTCACCCCAAACCAGTCCGCGGTTCTAATGATGGTGCCCAAATTGCCTGGGTCCTGTATTCCATCTAATAAAAGTGAGAAGGTTTCATCAAATGGCCATTGCTTTAAAAATGTCTCTTTTTCTGCCAAAGCAATTACTTGATGAGGTGTTTGCATTTGACTCATTCGCTCCAGCATAATTTGATCAACTTCTATCACAGGGACGGGCAATACCCCTTGTCCTTGAATCCAATCTGAAGTAGCATATATCTTCTTAATGGTCCAATTACTTCTTAAAAGCTCCTGTACCATTTTTGGTCCTTCTACTATAAATGTAGATTCTTCCGCCCAATGTTTTTTATGGGCAAAAGATTGAATATATTTGAGCTCACTATTATTGATCATGGATATGCATTTACGGAGAGTTAAAAATATTAGTTTCTTCGCAAGATTTTACCTACTAGGCCTTTTATTTTTATTAAATGCTTGTGCGGATATCAAAAAGGCAACAATTCATGATTATCCTAAACAAATAGCCTTCGTATTTGACAACAAGGTAGTGATTCAAGATCCCGAAAGTAAAAAAGAGTTACAGGAGATAGAGCTCGCTATTGAAAACTATTGGGATGATAGCCTTAAAGTGAAACGAATTAGACAGTTTGGTGTTTTTAATACCGTGATCCAACCTAGTTACTTCCAAGCAGATAAATTACAACGCACCGTTCAATTCATGCAAGCCTACTTATCTACAAAAGGCTATAGCCATCCCCTATTAACCCCAGTAGTTAAAATAGATACCGTGAATGAAGAGTGGAGGGTGTATTTGACGATGCATATTCAGTTAAATAAGAAAACAGTAATTGATACGGTGGTGTATAAAATAACAGATAAAGCACTTCAAGAAATAGCCATTAAAAATAAGGCTGACGCTTATATCAAAAAAGGAATGGCTTTTTCAAATGAATCCATTAACAATGAATTAGATAGATTGGTTGAATTGTTTAGAAGTAAAGGATATTATTTTTTCACTAAAGAAAAAATATTTGCAGAAGTAGATACTTTGAATCAACAGTTGATGCAATTAAATTTAGACCCGCTTGGTCAAATGATTCAAGTACAAACTGCCAAACAAAAAGAAAAAGAAAACCCAAGTTGGAAAATTACTTTTCAACTACGCAATAGCACCAATATAGTGACCAAAGCCTACCCAATTGGACAACAAATATTTTATAGCGATTTAAAATTAGCCGACAACCCAGACAGCATTTTAATAAAAAAATTGCCTCGATATGAGGTTTCTGGTAACATCATTCAACAATCCAATACTTCGAAATTTAAGTCCATCCTATTTGAGCAACAATCCATTATTAAAAAAGGGGATCTATTTAATGAAAAGATGTATTACCAAACGCTTAATAATTTTAGCAGTCTTGGGGCCTGGCAGCAAATTGATGGTAGAACTACTTTGAAAAATGATAGTGTTTATTTACACTATTTTTTAGTGCCGGCACTAAGGCATAGTTTTAGTTTTGATGTAGAAGGAAGTAAAAACAATTCTCAATTAATCGCAGGCGACTTGCTTGGCTTATCTACTAGCTTTACTTATCGCGATAAAAATGTTCAAAGGAAATCAATTCCATCCATCACTAATCTCAGAAGTGGTATTGAACTCAATGTAAATAATGGGAATGGAAATTTAACGCAAACTTTATTATTGAATATAGGGCATACCTATAGCTTCCCCAATTTAATCATTCCCTTTGTTTCAAAAAAAGCCAATGATCCGAATGCTACCAGAACTAATTTTTCTTTAAATGGAGCCTATATTGATAGGCTTAACTATTACCAACTAAAATCAATAACTGCTAGCTGGGGCTATGAAACAAAGAAAAATAAAAACGGATCAGATAATACTTGGATTTATAGACCCCTCAATATTGAATTGTACCACATTACTAAATTTAGTAAGCTAGACAGTCTTTTATTACTTAACCCATTTTTGAGATCTTCCTTTAATGAAGGAAATGTAATTAGTCAGACATTAAGTTTTATTCATTCTG
>CANHOY010000086.1 GCA_947462495.1 Bacteroidota bacterium | reverse complement strand
TAGCAGCAAGTAGTGACATAAGTATTGGAGAAAGTATATTAACTGATTTTAGTAATTATGGCCCTAAAGTGGTGGATGTACTATCACCAGGTAATAAAATATATTCTACATTGCCAGGTGCCAACAACCATGGTTATTTAAGTGGTACCAGTATGGCTTCTCCCATTGTAAGCAATATTGCTGCTTTAATTCGCTCCTACTTCCCAAAACTAACGGCGATACAAGTAAAAGACATTTTAATTAAATCTGTATGGCAACCCGCTGATAAAAATTCAAGTTACGTTATACCACAACGTGAAGTTGCTAAAAAATTAGATGAAATTGGTAAAGCGGGCGGCATTGTCAATGCAGCAAATGCCATTCAATTGGCAAAAACAATTGCGTCTAGTACCCCAGCTAAATCCAATAAAAAGAAAAGATCAACTAATTAAGAATTTAATTCAATATTTACCGAATAAATACAAACTATGGCCAGACCCAGTGCAACCGAATACGGTAGTTTTCATCAAACTTACATTAACTACACCAGTGGAAAAGATTACTCCATATTAGTACAACAATATCAAGAACGAATTGTAGAATCCTGGAATGCAATTCCTACAGAGAAAATAAATTTCGCTTACGCACCAGATAAGTGGACGATCAAACAAATGCTACAGCATGTGATAGATACCGAAAGAATATTTGCCTATAGGGCTTTAGCCATTGCCAGGAAAGAACCCGCAGCACTCCTTGGCTTTGACGAAAATGAATATGCAAAAAATGCAACTGCGGCTCATCGAAATTGGAAAGAAATGATTGCTGAATGGAAAACAGTAAGGCAATCTACTAATATCTTATTTGCCTCTTTTACAGAAGAAGATTTAAAACAAAAAGGCACTGCAAGTGGTTTACCTATTTCTGTGAATGCATTAGGGTTTATCATTTTTGGTCATGCACTGCATCATCTACATGTACTAAAAGAACGCTACTCCATTTAGATTGCACTTCACCCTATTTTAAAAATCAATAAAGGGGTTTAATTAATTAAAAAAACGATTAGTTCCACTTATAATTACAAAATAGTATTCATAAAAAAGCCCTCCGGTTATTCGGAAGGCTTTTTTTATATTACAGTAATAGTTAACTATTTAGTCCCGTAAATATGGATGGCTAATTGTACTTCTGAATCAACCATTCCAATACCATAATTGATACCAAATGCTGTTCTGTCGAAAGGCAAGAAAGCTTCAGCAAAGAATTCTTTGTCATCTGCATTTCTTATGCTAGCCGTAAAAGTTACTGGAGCGTTAATCCCTTTTAAAGAAAGATTTCCAGTGATAGTTGCTTTATCCCCTGTTGTATACTTAACACTTGTAATAGAAAATGTAGCTTCTCCAAATTTTGTTGCATCAAAAAAGTCTCCAGAAGACAAATGTCCTTGTAATTTTTCGCCACCGCGCTCATCTGTTACTTTTAAACCTGCTATATCAATCACAAAACTACCCCCTACTAACTTTCCACCATCTACTTGAACAGCACCAGATTTGATTGGGAAATAACCAGTATGGTAATCCTTTTTCTTAGAACCAGTAAAATCCACTTTGCTA
The DNA here is from genome assembly GCA_947462495.1 of Bacteroidota bacterium. Taxonomy (GTDB): domain Bacteria; phylum Bacteroidota; class Bacteroidia; order Chitinophagales; family Chitinophagaceae; genus Sediminibacterium. Next base: position 5,329 of record CANHOY010000086.1, on the reverse strand, counting down.
TTTTTTGCATTTACAGTGTAAGTCACATTAGCTGACTTGTTTTGTTTTGCAGTAAAAGAAAATAAAGCTATCGACGCTGCGACAACTGTTAAAGAGAAGATGATTTTTTTCATATTTGATTTTTTGTTTAATTGATTAAAATTTGAGTTTGCTAAAATACACCCTCTTTTGATATTTTAGAGGTTAAAGATATAAATCAATGTTTAAACAACAAAATTAATTTTTAGGCTTATTCTTTGTTAAAATCTATTAACTTCGCCAAAATTTACCTCGTATGAATCTGCATGAATATCAAGCAAAAGAATTACTTAAAAAGTACAATGTCCCAGTTCAAGAAGGCATTGCCGTAGAAACAGTAGACGCTGCCATTGCTGCCTACCATAAAATTGCAGGGGAAACAAATAATAAGTTTGCTGTCGTGAAGGCTCAAATTCATGCAGGAGGAAGAGGAAAAGGAAAAATTATAGGCACCGAACAAAAAGGAGTAGCTGTAGGAAAATCTGCCGCTGATATTGAAATTTTTGCAAAAAATATTTTAGGTGGTACATTAGTCACCATTCAAACAGGTCCTGCTGGTAAATTAGTGAGCAAAATTTTAGTGGCACAAGATGTTTATTATGAAGGCCCCAATCCAACTAAAGAATTTTATTTATCTATCTTATTGGATCGTGCAAAAGGCATGAATGTGATTATGTATAGTACCGAGGGTGGAATGAACATTGAAGATGTAGCTCATGATACTCCTGAAAAAATTTATAAAGAATGGGTTCACCCAGGTGGTGGATTACAAGGCTTTCAAGCAAGAAAAATTGCATTTAATTTAGGTTTAAGTGGAGAGTCTTTAAAGAGCTGTATAAAGTTTGTTACTAATTTATACAATGCTTATGTAGGACTAGATTGCAGTATGTTAGAGATAAATCCTTTATTTAAAACTTCGGACGATAAAATGATTGCAGTGGATTGTAAAATGAATGTAGATGATAATGCATTAATGCGTCATCCAGATTTATTAGCCATGCGTGATGTTACAGAAGAAGATCCTACGGAAGTAGAAGCTGGAGAATACAATTTAAACTTTGTAAAATTGGATGGCAACGTAGGTTGCATGGTCAATGGCGCAGGTTTAGCTATGGCCACTATGGATATGATTAAACTAAGCGGTGGCGAACCAGCCAATTTCTTAGACGTAGGTGGTTCTGCTAATGCACAAACCGTTGAAGCTGGATTTAGAATTATCATGAAAGATCCAAATGTAAAAGCAATTCTAATTAATATATTTGGCGGTATTGTTCGTTGCGACCGTGTGGCTTCAGGTGTGATTGAAGCTTTCAAAAAATTGGGTAATATTAATATTCCTATTATAGTTCGTTTACAAGGTACTAACGCAGTAGAAGCAAAAAAATTGATTGATGAAAGCGGATTAAAAGTACAATCTGCCATTCAATTGAGTGAAGCGGCTGCCCTAGTAAAATTAGCTGTCAGTTAGTTTTACTATTTGCACCTCTGTAAGGGCACTAAATAAATAAATATGGCCTGTTTTTACTTCTAAACATTCAATACGTTTACGTCGTAATTTTATTTTTTTAAATACCCCTTCTTTTTCTGCAGTAAATACAGTTCCATCTGGCAAAGTAGCTAAAACGACCGACCCCGTTTTATTAACTTTATTATACTGCCTCAAAACCAATAATAATGCCGTTTCTCCATTGGCGGTAGCAGCAGGATTCAGTAAAGTTTTTTTCAAACTTTTGGTAATGTCATTAGGGAATAAATTTAAATCCATAAAGGCAGCTAGTAAATTTCCGTAAATCTGTTTCCATTCTTTACCATGTGCTTCTACCCTATTTCTATATTGTTCAAAACACAATAAATGAGCCAATTCATGCAATAATGTAATTAAAAATTCATACTTATTTAAGTTGCCATTGACCGTGATTTTATGATTTGACCCCATAAATGGATGTCTATAATCACCCAGCACCGATTTGCGTGCCCTTGTTACAGTTAAATGTACTTTGTACTGATGAATGAGTTGTACCACAGGCTCAAAAGCTCCCTCTGGAAGGTAATTAGAAAGTGCCTGTAGTGGATGTTCAACCTTAGACAATGTTTGAAAATATTAAAATTAATTACTTCTTATAAAGCTCCCCTTTAATCTCTATCCATGTATAAACAAGATATAAACCCATACTACCCATTAAAGTGGGCATGCCTACTGGCACTTTAACTTGAGTGGTATAAACCATGGCTACTGTTACAAAAACTACCATTTTTAATAAAGTCCCTATCATTACCGATCTTATCATGGCATTAGGATTGGTTGTATCCATCCGATTAATTCTAATTGTATTCACAAAATACATCACTAATAACATAGCGTTCACTACTAATAGAAAATTAATTTTAAAAGGAGCCTGAAAAAAACCTTTCTGTGCTAAAAATCCGAATAAATTCATTGCTACAAAAAGAATTAGTACTGATTGTGTTTTATTTTTAAACATTCGATTTTATTTTTTTCTTTGTGTATCTCTTACCACACTTATTAAAACAAACAGTATAAATAAAGACGGAGTTAACCAAGCAAACAAAGAATGATGGTTAAAATATTCATCTAATTTTTTGCCTACATATAAAGTAATTAGTAACCCAACAAGTAATTGCGACCCAAACCCAATGTATTTAGACCAATAATTATTAGAAGCTTTGTTGGAGGACTTTTCCACGGCAGAATGAATTGACATTAATCAAAAGATTGTTTATTCTCAGGCAATACCAAAGGCAAGGTATCTAATTGTTTAGGATTGCCTTCGGATAATACTTTTTTGATACCTTCTAAATACTGTTCTTTATAGTGAATTGATTGTTCTAAAGAATCGGTACGTATTTTTAACAATTGAAGTGCTGTTCGACTTTCTTTGGTTCCATATCCAGGAATATAATACTTAAGAGGTGTAAACGCAATCAAAGCAATAGTCATTCCAACTAATAAAATAAATGTGATACTCACCCCTAAATACACCGATCTTCTAGACAATTTAAAGGCCAAAACCTCGTCGTAGGTGTCGTCATTCATTATCACCAATCGATAGCTATTACTGGTTCTCTTAAATGTATTATTGATGTCTAAATTTGGCATAAAATTGGAAGCTTGTTAAAGATACGATGGATTCTATTTTTTTAAGTAAATAATAGGAAATAAATGTATTTTTAAGCTGTTTTTACCCTGATTATGCAAAGAAGACGAGTCCCTTTTAAATATTACAGTTGTTGGTTTTGGGCAATATGCTTTAGCCTTCTATTGCCACTTGGTTTAATGGCACAGGATCCCTCTAAAAATAAAACAGACAGCTCCTCTGATTTGTTTAATATTAATGATACAAAATTAATTAAAAGCATCAATAAAATTTTAGACACGAATCAAAAAAAGATTAAAGCCTTATTTTATAGTAAAGCAGATAAAATTCAAGCAAAAGTAGATAGCACCATAAACAATACCATTAAAAAAGGAGTTTTTAGAGAGGTGGAAAGACCTTTGCCTTATGAACGACTTCTTAACACAAAATATACTTTAGGTAGAAGGGCTTATCAAAATACAGTTTCTCAGTTTAATTATTTGTTTCATGCAGATGAAGAATTTATTGAAAATTTACAAAAAGTAAGAAATGAATTTCAAGATGATTACACCTCTTTAATTAGTTTTTACGATTATGATTTAAGTGCCACTGCCAAATACAGCATTGATTCAATGGTTTATAGATGCAACGCCAATATTGTATTGCACGACCTTAGAAGTAATTATGTTGATGATGCTTATCTAATGCTAGCAAAAGTTTATTTGTTTCACAAAAACTTTGATACCGCTGGTAGCCTTCTGCAATTTATTAACTACTCCTTTGATGAGAAAGAAAACGGAGCCGATATCCCTGTTGGAAGTAATGTTAGAAACACCAAAGGGAAATTTAGTATTGCCACCCCTGAAAATAATCGATTATGGGAAAATGTAAATGTTAGAAATGAAAGCATGATCTGGCAAGCAAGAAACTATTTTGAAACAGGCGATTTAAATGAAGGAATGAGTTTATTGCAATTATTACAATCAGATGCCCTCTTCCCCAAAAGGCTACAACCTTTTTTAAATGAACAAATGGCCTATGGCTATTATTTAATGGAAGTAAATGACAAAGCGGCCAATGCGCTTGAAAATGCTTTGCCTAATGCCTTAGATGATGCTGCCAAAACAAGATGGTATTATTTAATTGCACAATTATGGCAAAAAGCAGAAAATTGGAAAAAGGCCTATACCTGGTTTAAAAAAGCAGAAAAATATGCTACGAATCCCATTGTGGGAGTGTATGCAAAAATTGCCATCATCACTATTGATTCAAAAAATGCTAATACCCCTTGGACAGAATTAGCCTATTCATTAGAAAAAATGACCAAAAGGGAAAAATACAAACCCTATACGGATATCATCTATTTTGAAATGGCAAAACTAGCCCTACAAAATAATTCATTTAATAAGGCTACCGAATGGCTAGTCTATTCTATTAAGAAAAATATAAGTAATAAAAAACAAAAACAGAAAGCTTTTGAATTGTTAGGGAATATCAATTACAATATGGAAGATTATACTATTTCAAAAATTGCTTATGATAGTTTAATAGGCGTATTAAAAACAAACCCCAACTTTGAAAATATTGATTTAAGAAAGAAATGGATGAGCAGCATCGAAAAAAATGATAAAATTATTAAACTACAGGATACTTTACAATTTATTTATGACTTAACGCCTGAGCGTCAAGTACCTTTTTTTTCCGACTTCCAAAAAAGATTAGGCAATACTAAACAACTTCATCAAGATTTATTTCTTGATAAATCTATTAAATCAATTTCCCAATATGCTGTTGAAGAAAATATCAATGCCGCCTTAATCAATAGCTATAATAATAGTAACTCATCCAATGCCGACTTCTACTTTGACAATAAAAGTACTGTTCAACAAGGGAAACAAAATTTTATTAAGAAATGGGGAGAGCGCCCCAATGTAGACCAATGGAGAAGAAAAACAAGTCCAAATATAGCCTACGCGAATACTAAAAATAATACTCCTGCCAATAATTTAATCAATCCGAATTTTAATTACAACTCCCCTCCCAATGCAAATGGGAATAAATTGAATCAAGGCAATACGAGTAATGATAATGATAGTTTACCCATCGTATTAATTACAGATGCCATTTCTTTAACCAACTCCATGACAGAATGGAATAAAGCGGCGATTGCTAATGCACAAATATTTCTACTTCAACTAAATGATTTTGAAAAAGCC
>CANHOY010000085.1 GCA_947462495.1 Bacteroidota bacterium | reverse complement strand
AGCGTGAATCCAGTAGTTTTATTGGAAGACGCATTGGTGAATAATGCTCCAACGATTGCAAAAAATTACTCAGTTTCTATTACTTTAGGCATGGGACAATTTTGTACCAATCCAGGAATTTTAATCGGTGTAAAAAGCGAAGCCTTAAATAATTTTAAAAATACATTGGCTGCCGAAATGAATCTGATTGCTCCATCACCCATGTTGCATGAAGGAATACAGTCTGCTTATTTTAAAAATAGTAGCCATGCACTTTCGCAAAAGGGTATTACTTGCTTAACTACTAATACACCTACTTCCGATAATGGTTTCCCGGTATTAACTTCAGTGGAGGCTGTTACCTTTTTAAGCAATCCCAATTTAGCGGAAGAAGTTTTTGGCCCGTATTCTATACTTGTTGAATGTAGTTCTATGGAACAATTAAAGCAAGTATGGAAAAGTGTTCAGGGACAAATATCTACCACCATTATGGGAAGCGATCAAGACTTTGCGAGCCATCCCGAGTTATTAAACTTATCATTAAGTATTGCAGGTCGTGTTTTAATTAATGGAGTACCTACGGGTGTTGAAGTTTGTGATAGCATGGTACATGGAGGTCCTTATCCTGCCACTACCGATAGCAGATTTACAGCAGTAGGGGTGAATGCAGTGAAAAGATGGTTACGTCCTATCTCTTTTCAAAACTGGCCTATGCACTTATTGCCATTGGCTTTACAAAATAACAATCCATTAAATATTTGGAGAAAAGTTGATGGGAAATTAACTCAAGATCAGGTAGGCTAATCATTGATTAATGAAAGGTTGATAAGGAATCTCCTCAGGATTCATTTTCTTTACTCTATTGTTATTTGAGGGCTACTCCTGTATAAATAATTTTGCCGTTTTAGTAGCCTCCTCTATTTTACTATCATTATTATTTTTAGAAAGGTAGTAAACAGCCACGGAGCTTGCTACAAAATAACTTAATGCAATAGGGGCAATGAGGGTAGACAATTGATTAGACCCAAACCAATCTCCCTTGGTAACAATCCAATAAATACAAAGCATGTTCTTAATAGCTTCCATTTTCCATGCATTTTTATTGCGGTCCATGAATTCAGTTAAGGCATATACTTGAGCAAAAATAAAAGCACCATAAATAAAAATATTGCTATGCCCAATGCTGGCAATATTCCCATATAAATAACTTACTAGTAGCAACATGCAAAATAATTGAATCCATAAATACAATTTCATGGATGGAGAAGCATTGGTATGGTACTTTTCGAAATGGTACACGTCTTTAATTTTTTCTACAGGATACTTTTCAATCACGTCTTCCGGTCTCCATCCCAAAGGCATTAACCAAATTCTACATTTATCTTTCCAACTTTTAGTATGCCATGCATCTTGTATTAATAACCACATGTGCATGAAATTAATTTTAATTGGGTTCCAGGTTTTAACGGGCCTCGTTATGCCATATACCGCAGGGATGCTATCTTGTTCTTGAACAAAGGTTCCAAATAATTTATCCCATACAATAAAAATTTGACCATAATTTTTATCCAAGTATTCTGGATTAATAGCATGATGCACTCTATGATGAGCTGGGGTGACTATAATAAACTCTAGCCAACCCATATTTTTTATATGTCTTGTATGGTACCAAAATTGAGCAAATAAATGTAGGGGCGCCACCACGGCTATTACCGAACTAGGCACACCAAACAAGGCTGCTGGGATTAATAAAAATGCGTAAATTCTAAAAATAACCGAAATGCTTTGTCTTAAGGCACAAGCTAAATTGTATTCTTCACTGCTGTGGTGTACAATATGATTGTTCCAGAAAAAATTATAGGTATGTGCCAAACGATGTACCCAATATCCCGCAAAATCAAGGGATACAAAGGCAATCACGTACAACCAAATACTTGACTGAACGTGCATTATGGCTAAATGTTTTTCAAACCAGCCATAACTTAATATAGCAATACTAATGCCCAATACGTCTTTAGTGGAATTAGTTACCCCTGAGCTTAAACTTGAAATCATATCCAAGGTATTCACCGTTTCAAACCCTTTTTTCCATCCATACCATTTTTCAAATAGTACCAATAATAAAAAGGCTGGCATGGCAATCAATAAAATTTTACCGTAGGTTTCCATATTAATAAATTTGGGCGCGCAAAGTACAATTGCGTCCTCAAATGTATTAATTTTATCTCATGGCTACAACAAAACCAATCAGCGTAGAGAATTTTGGATCCTATCAATTATCTGGATCTGTTTTTGAATGTATTGATGCCCATACCTGCGGCAATCCTGTTAGAGTAGTGGTCAAAGGCGGCCCTGCTTTAGAAGGCAATACGATGAGCGAAAAGCGTCAGCATTTTTTGAAAGAATTTGATTGGATTAGAAAGGGGCTTATGTTTGAACCACGTGGTCATGACATGATGAGCGGAAGTATTTTGTATCCACCTCATGATCCTGCCAATGATGTTTCGGTATTATTTATTGAAACCAGCGGCTGTTTACCGATGTGTGGCCATGGTACCATTGGCACTATAACCGTAGCCATTGAGGCTGGCTTAATTCAACCCAAAGTGCCTGGTAAAATTAGAATGGAAGCACCTGCCGGATTGGTTCAAATTGAATATACCATGAAGGGAGATAAAGTGAGTTCGGTAAAATTAACCAATGTGCCTTCTTTTATGGCAGCACAAAACATTCAAATTGATTGTCCCGATTTAGGCTTATTGAATATTGATGTTTGTTATGGGGGTAATTATTATGCCATTGTAGAAGTACAAGAAAATTTCAAAGGAATAGAAAATTATACGGCAGGACAGCTTATTGCATGGAGTCCTGTTTTAAGAAAGCGCATTAATGAATTGCATTCATTTGTTCATCCCAATGATCCTACGATCAATGGCTGCTCTCATATTTTATGGACGGGCAAAGTGTTGGATGCAAAAAATACGGCACGCAATGCGGTGTTTTATGGAGATAAAGCTATTGATAGGTCACCTTGTGGAACAGGAACTTCTGCAAGATTGGCTCATTGGCATGCTAAAGGAAAATTAACCGTTGGGGAGCCATTTTTACACGAAAGTATCATTGGGTCTGTTTTCATAGGTAAGGTAGAAGCTACTACCACCATTGGTGAACAAGCTGCCATTATTCCTTCTATTGAAGGCTGGGCTAAGATAGTAGGATTTAATACCATATCTATTGATCCCAAGGACGATCCCTATGCTAATGGTTTCCAAGTAGTTTAGCTTTGTTTAGGTAAAATAAACCTTCAAATTTATTGGGGTTATGCGCACATTTTTTACGAAATTTGATTATTAATTAATGCTATGGAAGTAATTGTTATTGGAGGAGGTATTATTGGCTTAAGTAGTGCCTATTTTTTACAAGAATCAGGTCATCAAGTAACTGTGATTGATCAAACAGATATGACCGATAGTTGTTCTTATGGCAATTGTGGTTATATATGTCCTAGTCATTTTGTTCCATTGGCTACACCTGGTATTGTTAAACAGGGTTTAAAATGGATGCTCAATTCGCAAAGTCCTTTTTATGTTAAGCCAAGGTTGGATATGAGTTTAATTAAGTGGGGTCTTAAGTTTATGAAAATGGCTACTGAAGAAAATGTAAATAAAGCTGCTATCCCCCTAAGAGATTATTCATTAATGTCTAAGCAATGGTATGCGCATTGGGAGTCCTTACCTCAATTTAAATTTGCCTATGAGCATAAAGGACTGCTAGAGATTTTTCAAACTCAAAAAGCAGGCGATCATGCACATCATTTGGTACATAAAGCACATGAAATTGGTTTAACAGATACTAAGCTATTAAACCAAGAAGAATTATTTGCTATGGAGCCTAATCATAAAATAAATGCAATAGGCGCTATTCATTTTGGTTGTGATGGACATTTGTATCCTAATAAATTAATGCAACAATTAATAGCAGATTTAAAAACGAAAGGAGTTGTTTTTAAAATCAATGAAGCGGTAGTTGATTTTGAAAAGAGCAATGGTAAAATTAATGCGGTCATTACTAATACTAATAAATACAAGGCAGATTCGGTAGTATTAGCCACTGGATCTTGGAGTAGGGAGATGGCTAAGAAATTAGATATGGATTTATTGTTAATGCCAGGACGTGGGTATTCTATGACTATAGAAAATACACCTTATCAAACCAATTATCCTTCGGTATTGGTGGAAGGCAGGGTGGCACTCACTCCTTTTGAAGGCAATAAAATGCGCTTTGGTGGAACCATGGAAATTACTACCACTAATTCCGCACCTAAATTAAATAGAGTAGTGGGTATTCTTAAAGCAGTTAAAAGCTTTTATCCATCTTTTGATATTCCTGTTCCCACTTTAGATAAAGTATGGTATGGTTATAGACCTTGTTCTGCCGATGGATTGCCTTATCTTGGTCGAACAAAAAAATGGAACAATTTAGTAGTGGCTACAGGGCATGCCATGGTGGGATTAAGTTTGGGGGCAGGTACTGGAAAATTAGTTTCAGAAATCATTGATGAAAAAACAACTAGTATTGATATTAGTTTTTACAATCCTGAAAGATTTAATCACTAATGAAATTTAAAGCTACAACATTACCTTATCGAGCCACTGGATTATTTTCTCCATTGGTGAATGATTATATGGAAGCCAAAGGGAATGCACAAAGTTTTGTAAATTATGCTTCAACTATTGCAGGAGTAAAAGAAGCCATTGAGCAAAGAAAAAAATATCCAACCAATAGAAAAGTTTTAGTAGAAGTATTGAATAAGCAATATGATCAATTGGCTATTCATTTAAAAGGTGAAAACAGTTCAGCCTTCGATACCGTGCGTGCTAATATTCAATTACTGGGAAAAGAAAATACATTTACCATTACTACGGCACATCAACCCAATTTGTTTACAGGGCCTTTGTATTTTTTTTATAAAATAATTCATGCGATTCAGTTGGCTGCTGAATTAAAAAAACAATTCCCAGAAAATAATTTTGTTCCAGTGTATTATATGGGTTCTGAAGATGCTGACATTGCCGAAGTGGGAAGCTTTACTATAGGAGGCCTTACCCATCAGTGGAAGACCAAACAAACGGGGGCCATTGGAAGAATGAAGGTAGACGATGGATTGTTGCAATTATTGCAAAACATAGAAGGCTATTGGGCGGTAAAGCCAGCAGGTAAAGAGGCTTTTGAAGTTTTAAAAGAAGCTTATCAAAAGGGGAATACCATTATAGAGGCCACTTTGTATTTAGTACATGCTTATTTTGGGAAATACGGGTTGGTAGTTTTGCAACCAGACGACGCAGCGCTCAAATCTTTATTTACCAATGTGATGGAAAAAGAATTGATCAGTCAATTTTCCCATAAGGCAATACAGCCTACTTTAAAAAAATTAAGTGCCAGCTATCATGTTCAATCAGAAGGGCGTGAATTAAATTTATTTTATTTAAAGGATGATTTACGCACACGTATCGAATTAAAAGGGGAAGTATATAATATAGTTGATACCAATATTAATTTTACACAGACCGAAATTTTAAAAGAGCTAAAAGAATATCCAGAAAGGTTTAGCCCGAATGTAATTTTAAGAGGGGTTTATCAGGAAACTATTTTACCAGGGGTGGTATTTATTGGTGGAGGAGGCGAACTCGCTTATTGGATGGAGCTAAAGAATGTTTTTAAAGAAGTGTGTGTGCATTATCCAGTATTGCAATTGCGTAATTCATTTTTATTTATTAAGGAGAAACACTACAGCCAATGGAATTCGCTTGAATTTGAGCTGGGAGAACTATTTAAAACCACTTTAGATTTAGAAATGGCTTTTGTTAAAAAACAAGCCAAAGAAAATTTGGCCTTAACCGAACACATTGCATCTTTAAATAAATTATATGAAACCATTCAGCAGGATGTAATTAAAATTGATGCTTCCTTGGGGGATCATGCTTTAAACTTATCTATCCAAGCACAAAAAAAACTAGAATTATTAGAAAAGAAAATGGTTCGTGCCGAAAAAAGGAAACAACATACCTCTATCAATAGAATTCATACTATTAAAGCTGAATTATTTCCCAATAATAGTTTACAAGAAAGGGTAGAGAATTTTTCAGAGTGGGTGGGGGTATATGATTGGGCTTGGGTGGAGGCAATCATGGAAAATTCAAAAACCATGCAAACGGGCTTTACGATTATTACAATTGAGCCATAGCAGAAGAAAGCTTAGTCCTAATATGGAGCGGTTACAAAAAAATATAAGCGGGGCTTAATTATTTGTTATCAAATTCATTGTTCCAAGTAGCTTTCATATTTTCTACTTTAATCATCACTTCCGCTTCTAAATTTAATTTGTAAGCATCCATCGCAGCACCAATTTTAGCATCCGAACTTCCAATTATTTGGGCAGCTAATAAACCAGCATTTTTTGCACCATTCAAGGCAACCGTAGCAACGGGAACTCCACCTGGCATTTGTAATATGGATAAGATACTATCCCATCCTTCCGCCGAATTAGCCGATTTAATAGGAACCCCAATAACGGGTAAGCTAGTGAGTGAAGCAACCATGCCAGGCAAATGAGCTGCGCCACCGGCTCCAGCAATTATTACTTTTAATCCTCTTGTACGGGCTGTTTTTGCATAGTCTACTAAACGATCAGGGGTACGGTGTGCCGAAACAATGGTTAATTCAAAAGGGATATTGATTGTTTTTAAAGCATCTGCAGCCGCCTGCATAATGTTTAAATCACTATCGCTTCCCATAATAATACCAACTAATGCAGGTGTAGACATAATTGAAATTTGATGCAAGTTAAATTAAACTTCTATTTTTATATAATATTTTTCTTTTATTGGATGGTTTAGCTGCTTATTCCTTTATTAAATATGCCGCTATGGCGCCCATTACTGGAGTGGCCTTAGTTGCTGTAATTTTAACTTTAATGCATTTGGCTGTTACCGT
>CANHOY010000084.1 GCA_947462495.1 Bacteroidota bacterium | reverse complement strand
TTGTGCCTATGGATTTACAAACTATTGTTTTGCCTTCGCCTGATGTAATGGCCTCATTGATTGCATTTTGAATCATTTGCCCATCTTCACAAGTAAATAATATTACTCCTGTTGCTTTTTTTACAAAAGATGCGTCCATTTTAACGACTAACATACTTACTTTAGGTGTTCGTTGATACACTTGCCCAAAGGCTAACATACCACTACACATTTCTGCCGCCATGGCTTCTACCGCAAAGTAGACCGATTTAAAGGGGTTCATAGTAAACCAAGAATATTTAATTCGTACCACACATTTTTCTGGATCAAAATGATGAATTCTTAATCCTGCAAAAAAAGCAGCAGGTAATTTTTGAAATAAGAAAAAACGAAACTTTATGGGGCTGGTAATAAGTTGCTTAAATACATTGAAAGAGAGATTCATGTTGTAAATATTAAGTTGTATAAAATTAGCGAAAATAGTTCAAACATGATTTCAATCATTAAAAACAGTGACTATAGTCATACTATCTAATTTAATTCCGTGCAAATTTTGCAGTTGGAATTTTAACACTCACTAAAATGATTATTGTATGAAAATTTTAAAAATTGTATCGCTCTTTAGTTTTGTAGTACTATTTTTTATGTACTGTACTAAAACCGACCAAGTGGTTGTTTCAACTGCTTCTTCCAATACTACTGATTTATTAGCGCTTAAGGTAACCACCGCTCCAACCATTGACGGTGTAATTGATCTGGTATGGGATAAAGCTGATAAGTTATCTTTTACACCTATTGTACCTGATCCAGGTAATGGATTATTTACCGGTTATATTGGAGATCAGTATCCTACTAAATTAAGAGCAATGTATGATGATCAGTATATCTATTTCTTAGCAGAATATACGGATAAAGATCAAAGTCAAAAAGTAGCTCCTTGGTATTTTAATCCTACCACAAAGCTATGGGCAAAGGAAGGAAGCTCTAGAATTTTTGATGCAAATGGTGTTTTAATAAGAGAAGGGTATGGAGAAGATAAAATAGCTATGTTATGGAATATTGATAATTCAACTCCGAAATTTTCTACACAAACCTGTTATGCAAGCTGCCATGTATTTACACCTTATTACGACTATACTACTGTAGGATCTTTGATAGCTAAAGTAGGAAAAACCGCTTTGGATAGTTTAGTAACCAGCCCAACATTTAAATCTAATGCTGCAAGTGGAAACCATTATACCAATGGGCCAAATGAAAAAATTGATATGTGGTGGATGCAACCAAGTAAAGGATTAAGTTATGGAAAAATGGACGATAATTATCAGGATTATGCAGGAGGACAAGCCGTTACGAATATAACTGGTGGAAATGCTAATGGAAGACATGTTGATGACTTGGTGGTTGGAAGTGCTGCCACTGTATGGCCTTTTAGACCAGTGTATACCACTGACGCCTCTCAGGGCTCATTTGCTAATACACAAAATTTAAAAATTGGAGGCACTGGTGCTACCGTGGCAGTCCCAATGTATGTAATACCAGGTTCAACAAGCAACTATATAATTGTTGCCGATACCAGCGCAAGTGGCACAGCGAAAAAAGTAACAGCAGTAAGTGCCACTGGAGTATTAACCTATAGTGGTGGAACAATCGATCCCAATACAGGCACTGAATACCAAAGATTAGGGACAGCTGCAACAAGTGCTATTGGCGCTCAATGCATTCCCTCAGTAGTTTCCTCTCCATTAAAAAATGGGCGTGCAGATATTGATTGCGTTACAATATATACGGGTACTGGGTACATTGTTGAATATAAAAGAAAATTAAAAACTAGCGATGTTTTGAAACAAGATGTTGATTTTACAAGTTTACAAGATCAACCATTTGGCTTTGCAGTTTGGGATAGATCAAATTATCAACATGCTATTCAGCCTAATTTGATGCTTAAGTTTCAAAAATAAAATGGGTGTAAACATTTAAAAGTAAAAGTATGTTAACCAAAAAAATACCCATATTATTAGGTCTGTTTGCACTTGTTCTATTTGCTATTACAGGATGCTATAAAACTTCAACTATTGTTGTAAATCCAGGGAGTAGTATTACTCAAACGATGAGTTTTAAAACCGATATAGTTCCATTATTTACTACCAGTTGTACAAAAGCGGGATGTCATGTAGCTGGCGCTAAGAATCCAGATTTAACCGAAGCCAATGCTTATAAAGCATTAGTAGATGGAAATTATATCAAACCCAATGATCCTGATAATAGTGTATTAATGTTGTGGTTAAATGGTAAAAAAAGTCCAGTGATGCCTATGGGTGCAGGACCTGATGAAAAAATAAATGCAAAAATTTATGCATGGATTAAACAAGGAGCAAAAAACAATTAAATTAATTCAAATGAAAAAAGCAATATCCTATATATCAATAGTTAGCTTAATTCGACTACCCTTACTTATGTTGGTACTCGTTTTAAGTGTTAATCAATTGATTGCACAAGACACTACAAAGGTGGTAGCTTCGGAAGTGAAAAAAAAATCTTATGTTAAAAATACATTTGATGGAAATTATATTATAGATAATCAAACGGTCATGGTGCCCATTAAGGGAACCTTTGAATTTGATATTCAGCATCGTTTTGGAACGATAGAACATGGTTGGAAGGATTTAGGCGGTCTTTTTGCAAGTGCTAATATGTTATTGGGATTTAGTTATGTGCCTATTAAAGATTTGCAATTTGGTTTTGGCGCCACCAATGACAGAATGCAGATTAATGGAAATTTAAAGTACGCATTACTAAAACAAATAAAGAATAATAGAATGCCAGTGAGTGTAACTTTATTTGCTAATTCAGTAATGGATACTAGAGCAAAAAATAGTTCCTTACCCATTATTAATGTACAGGATCGTTTCAGTTTCTTTTCTCAATTAATTATCGCTCGAAAGATAACTGAAAGCTTCTCCCTACAAGTAGCGCCTAGCTATTCTTATTTTAATAATGTAGAAGGATATTATAATGAAAATAAAGTGATCCAAGCAAAAACTAATAATGGGCATTTAGCAGTAAGTGTAGCTGGTAAATATAAATTAACAGAAGGACTTTCTTTGATTGTTAATTATGATCAACCTATTACTGTACATCCTATGAATAATCCTAATCCAAATATAAGTTTGGGATTAGATATGAAAACAAGCGGGCATGATTTTCAAATATTTGTGGGTAACTACGGCTATCTTTTACCTCAAAATAATAATGTATACAATCGTAATGATTTCTCAAAAAGTCAATTCTTGATTGGGTTTAATATTTCAAGATTATGGAATTTTTGATGGAGTGTTAAGGAATAGAGGCATATAAATGTAGCCGAGTAATAGAGAGTCTGCCCTGTCAAGGCAGACTCTCTTAGTGTAAGCCATTTGTAGTCCATTTGAGAATATGAGCAAAGTCATATTTTCTGCTGATAGGCATCATTTAACACAAACATTTATAAAACAAACTTTGTATCCTATTCAAAACCAAAATTATAGACCAATGAAAAAAATTCCAATCCTAAGTATAATCATTGTATTTATTACAAGTGCAAGTTTCACTTTATTACAAACAAAACCATGGGCTGTGCCAGACAAGGCTGCTAAAACAGTAAATGCTGTTAAATCTGATGCAGCATCCGTAGCCGCTGGAAAAATTTTATGGGGGCAACATTGTGCTTCTTGCCATGGTAAAACTGGCCTAGGAGATGGTACAAAAGCAGCACAATTAGAAACCACTCCACCCGATTTTAGTAAAGCAGTTGTTCAAGGTCAATCTGATGGTGCTTTATTTTTTAAGACAGTGGAAGGCCGTGATGATATGCCTAGTTTTAAAAAGAAAATTCCAGATCAAGAAGATATTTGGAATTTAGTGAATTACATGCGCACACTAAAAAAATAATTTACTAATTAAATACATTTTATGTCAGATAATCATCTCTTACCAAATGATAGTTCAACCAGAAGAAAGCTAATAGCGGGTCTTGGAGCACTAAGTTTATTCCCAATGATGAATTTTCGCTGGTTCAATAAAAAAGAAGAAGCGATTAGTTGTTTACCCGAGAAAGAAATTAAGACAATTAAATTTTTAACGCAAGAGGGGCTCTTAGTAGAGGTAGATGCATCCAAAATTAATAGGAGCATAGATAAAATATCAAATAAGCAGTTACAGTCTTGGGTTAAAAAAGAAATATAACTAAAAAATAGCTGAATGAAAATAAGTCAAAATTCTAGACGAGATTTTTTAGCAACTTCATTATTAGCAAGTGCTGCATTAGCCAGTTGCAATTCGAAGAATCCATTTACGGCAGAAGAGATACCAGATGTTAAACCTTCTGGTGTGATGGTTAAGTTATTATCGGTAGATGGTGAAATTATAGAAGTAGACAAGGCTTTTTTAAAGCCAGTTCCTGAATTACCAGCGGTAATGAATACAGAGGCAAGAGAAGGTATTGCAGGAAAAAAATTTGTTATGGTGATTGATTTATCAAGGTGTAAGAGTGTAAAAAAATGTCAAACTGCTTGTAATCACATGCATCATATTCATCCAGGACAAAATTGGATTAAGGTATACCCTATGCAAGAAGCAGAACATACTGCTCCCTATTGGCAACCTACAACCTGTATGCATTGTGATGAACCACCCTGTGTTAAGGTATGTCCAGTGGATGCCACTTTTAAAAGAAAAGATGGTATTGTATTAATAGATAGCGATAGATGCATAGGTTGTCGTTTTTGTATGGCAGCGTGTCCTTATTCCACCAGAGTATTTAATTGGGAGCAACCTATTTTAGAAAAAGAAATTGCAGACAAACCATATTCTTGTGAAACAAGTGTACCTCAAAAGGTAGGTACGGTAGGTAAATGCGATTTCTGTCCAGATATGGTAAGACAAGGCAATTTACCTCATTGTGTTTCGGCTTGTCCTAATGGTGTATTTATGTTTGGAGATATTTTAGAAGATACCGTTACCAATGGTGCAGAGACTTTCCGATTTAGCGATTTAATAAAAGACAAGGCGGGCTATAGATTAATGGAAGATTTGGGTACCAAGCCAAGTGTATATTATTTACCACCGGTGAATAGAAATTTTCCTTTTGAAATCAAGAAGTAAATGTAGAGGCCTTTACTGATTAAAGAGTCACACTAGTTTTAAAAGATATTAAGTAATATTAAAATTATTCAAAGTGGATAAGTTAACAGAAAATAAAATTATCGAAGATCTTTTTCCTCAAAAATTTGGCAAACAAGGAACTATTTGGGTGATAAGTTTATCGATAATTTGCGCTATTGGACTTTTCGCTTATAGCCGTCAATTGTATTATGGGCTTGAAGTTACTGCAATGAGGGATTATGTTTCATGGGGTATATATATCTCTAACTTTGTATTTTTTGTAGCGATAAGTTTAGTGGGGTCATTGATAACTGCTGTGTTAAGATTAACCAATGTAAAATGGAGTACTCCTTTAACTAGAATTGCAGAAATTATAGCAGTTTCTGCCATCACTTTTGCATCATTGATAATTATAGTAGATATGGGACGTCCTGAAAGATTTTATAATCTTTTCTTACATGGGCGTTTACAGTCTCCCATTATTTGGGATGTGATAGTAATCACCACCTACTTTATCATAAGTTTATTATTATTATATTTTCCTTTACTACCCGATTTAAAAATTCTGATTGCTTTTAAAGATAGAAATGGAAAGTGGTTGCAAAAGCTATATGTTTTTTTAGGTTCTTTTTGGAAAAACAAACCGGAACAATTTAAAATAACCGATAAGGCCATTAATATTTTAGCCATTGCCATTATACCCGTTGCCTTTTCCATTCACACTGTCACTTCTTGGCTTTTTGCTACTACTTATAGGCCAGGTTGGGATAGCACAAATTTTGGAGCTTATTTTATTTCAGGTGCTTTTTTAGTAGGCGCTGGAGGGGTAGTGGTGGCTATGTATATTTTTAGAAAACACTATCAGCTCGAAAAATACATTACGGAAGATCATTTTGATCGAATGGGAAAAGTATTGGTGATGTTGGCCTTACTCTATTTATATTTTAATGTAAATGAATTTTTAGTACCTGCATTTAAAATGAAAAAATCAGAGGAGGAGCATTTGTTAGGCTTATTTACTGGAGAATTTGCTCCTATATTTTGGTTTGCTATTTTCACAGCCATGTTTATTCCAATTTTTATATTATTATTTAAAAAAGGTAGAAAACCCTTTCCTGCATTCATTGCTGGAGTATTGGTAGTAGTAGGCTCCTGGTTCAAAAGATTTTTAATTGTGACTCCCACTTTATTACATCCGTTTTTACCCATGCACGATGTGCCTGCTAGTTATCATCATTATATTCCCACCTGGGAAGAATGGGCCATCGCAGGAGGATCCTTAGCTGGCGCCCTATTAGTGATTACTTTTTTTGCAAGAATATTTCCTATTATACCCATTCATGAAACCTTATTAGAAACCGAAAGCCATGAAAATGAAAAACATTTTTAAAATAATTTTATTCATACTGATACCAGCATTATTAAATGCGCAAGCGGATGAAAAAAAGACATTGGTACTTGGGGTTAAATATTATAATGATAATAATTTTTCTCAACATTTAGTTATAGAAGCTAAGTCTAAAATTGATGGCAAATTTCAAAAAATCGCAAACATCTCAGTTAAAGTATTTATCAATAATGAAAATGATAAAAATAATTTACTTGGAACTGGCACTACTTCAGAAAGAGGAGAATTATTAATATTAATTCCTCCTGCAGCAAAAACAGAGTGGGTTAAATCTTCGAATCAAACTTTTGTAGTAGTAAGTTCAAATTCAAAATTATATGATGAGGCAAGAGGAGAGTTGGCGATTACAAAGGCAAAATTAAAAATTGATACGTTGGATGGGAAAGTGGTTCATGCAAAATTATTGGTTATGATCGATACTATTTGGAAAGCAATGGAAGGTGTTGAAATGTTAGTGACTATAAAAAGATTAGGTGGAAATTTAAATATAAGCGAAACAGCTTTATATACCACAGATAGTTTAGGTGAAGTGTCTGCTGAGTTTAAAAGAGAAAATTTACCAGGTGACAAAGAAGGCAATTTAATTTTAGTTGCAAATATTATGGACAAT
>CANHOY010000083.1 GCA_947462495.1 Bacteroidota bacterium | reverse complement strand
GTAATCCAACCAATATCCGCGGTGCAGAAAAAAAGATCGCTGGGTTGATATTGAAAAACATTGACAAAAGTATAATTCGTATACACCATATAGCCTGCTGTACTATGAACCACTCCTTTTGGTTTGCCAGTGGAACCCGAAGTATATAAAATAAATAATGGATCTTCGGCATCCATTTCTTCTGCAACAAGATTGGTTATTCCTTGTGATTCCACTTTTTTAATTTCATCTTCCCACCAAACATCGCGTCCTTGAATCATAGAGATAGCTGTTCTTGTTCTAGTACAAACAATTACACGCTGAATGGTTGTATTTCCAATCAGTGCATCATCAATGACTGATTTTAATGGAATGTCTTTAGCGCCTCTATAAGCACCATCGCAGGTAATAATAAATTTGGCTTTAGCGTCCTCTAATCTATCTGCAATACTTTGTGCCGAGAAGCCACCAAATATCACACTATGTATAGCACCAATTCGTGCACAGGCTAACACTGCAATGGCGAGCTCTGGAATCATACCCATATAAATACAAACTCGATCCCCTTTTTTTACACCATTATTATAAAGTACTTGTGCAAACTGGCACACATTTAAATGCAATTGTTGGTAGGTGATAATACGATGTTGTTCTGTTGGGTCATTGGGTTCCCAAATGATTGCCGGCTTATCGCCATTTTTTGCTAAGTGCCTATCGATACAATTTTCGGTAATATTTAATTTCGCTCCTTTAAACCATTCCACTTTTGGTTCGGTAAAATTCCATTCTAAAACAGTATCCCATTTTTTACGCCAAGTAAAATGATCGGCAATTTCACTCCAAAATTTTTTCGGATGGTCGATACTATTTTTATAAGCTTCCTGATAAGCTTCTAAGGATTTAATTTGATAAGGGTAGCTCATAACCATTGGTTGAATAAATAATGATTACCAAATTTACATTTTTCAGTTTAAATATTTAACTTGAATACTCACTTGCAAACAAATTATAAAATGAGTCAAGAAAAAAAACAAAATAATATCGCTTTTGTGATAGGCGCTTCTTCGGTAGGCACCTTAATTGAGTGGTATGATTTTTACATTTTCGGGATGTTGGCGACCATTATTTCAAAACAATTTTTCCCAGCAAATGCAGGCACAGCTGCTTTGCTAAGCACTTTAGCCATTTTTGCTGCAGGGTTTATTGTACGTCCTTTTGGTGCATTGGTATTTGGTCGACTAGGAGATTTAATTGGACGGAAACACACCTTTTTACTGACATTAATCTTAATGGGAGGTTCTACATTTGCTATTGGTTTGGTACCAGGGTATGCCACCATTGGATGGGCTGCACCTATATTGGTTTTAATTCTACGTTTATTACAAGGTTTAGCATTGGGAGGAGAATATGGCGGAGCGGCTACTTATGTAGCCGAACATGCGCCTGCAGGGCAAAGAGGGTTTTGGACCAGCTGGATTCAAACTACTGCTACCCTTGGTTTGTTTTTAGCTTTAGGCATTATTATTTTAATTAGATCCAATCAGGGGGTAGAAAAATTTAGTGCAGAATGGGGTGGTTGGAGATATCCTTTTTGGATTTCTATTTTACTGGTAGGTGTTTCTATATTGATTCGAATGAGAATGAG
Source organism: Bacteroidota bacterium (assembly GCA_947462495.1). Taxonomy (GTDB): domain Bacteria; phylum Bacteroidota; class Bacteroidia; order Chitinophagales; family Chitinophagaceae; genus Sediminibacterium. Next base: position 5,519 of record CANHOY010000083.1, on the reverse strand, counting down.
TGAATCGCCAATGTTTACCAAATTAAAATCAGAAGGAAAAACTTCTACCAATCCATTGAAAGAAAGTTTTGGACAAAAACGAAATTTTAAAATGGTTTTGTTGGCTTTGTTTGGTGCAGTCATGGGGCAGGGTGTGGTTTGGTATACGGGTCAGTTTTATGCACAAAGTTTTATTGAAACGGTTTGTAAAATTGAATTTATTCAGTCCAGAAATATTATGTTGGTCGCTATTTTAATGGCCACCCCTTGTTTTGTTTTGTTTGGATGGTTAAGTGATAAAGTAGGAAGAAAATGGATCATGTTGTTTGGTATGTTGGCAGCAGTATTCACTTATCGCCCTATCTATCAGCAATTTTTAACTATTTCAAGTGTACAAAATAGAGCAGATAAAATTGATTTAACTAAAACAGTCGCTTCGGCTGTAAAAGTGAAAACGGATGAAAAAGACGCAAATAAAATTTTCGTCACTCAAAATTTTGATACCGCGTATACAGATGGTGCAGTATTTAAATATACTAAAACAGATACTTTAGTTTTGGGCGCTACCTACAATGCCTTAGTATCTATTGATTCTTTAAATCCAAGCTTGATTGTCTCCAAATCGGCTAAGCCGAATGTGGTTATTGAAAAAATACTAGGCAATTCAGATTACTGGAGTATGATTTGGTTGGTCTTTATTCAGATTGTTTATGTGACTATGGTGTATGGCCCTATTGCTGCTTTTTTAGTAGAGATGTTCCCCACTAAAATAAGGTACACCTCTATGTCATTGCCTTATCATATTGGCAATGGTGTGTTTGGTGGATTGGTACCTTTCTTAGGCACATTAATAGTAGAATTTACAAAAACTGCAGAAAACCCTAAAGGGGATTCATTGGCGGGATTGTGGTATCCCATTGGTGTTGCAGCCGTTTGTTTCATCATAGGGCTTATTTATTTAAACAACAAGATGGACAAAAATGTAATGGATTAATTCCTATTAATATTATTATCAAGTAAAAAATAGTTATGAATACAATTAAAAAACTTTCTGGATATATATGGATGCTAATGGCGCCCCTGCTTATTTTATTTTTATTGTCCCAAGCCATTCAAAAAATTTCTACCGCAGCCGAAGCTGTAAAATCGAATGTAATTTTGCAATGGGCCATCATATTATTAATTTTCACACCTATCTGTATTGGTTTTTTTATTTTCGGGAAATATGCTATCGCAGGTGAATATGATCATTTGCCTGAATCTTCAGAGGAAGTATAATTATAGCCGCTGTTGTTCGAAGATTGATATTATATAAGTACTTTTGAATTATGTCATTAGTTCTAAACCAGTTGTCAAAAAGTTATGGTGATCAAGTTGCCGTAGACCATGTATCCTTTCATTTAAAACAAGGACAAGTAGTTGGATTTTTAGGACCTAATGGTGCAGGGAAAAGTACCACGCTAAAAATGATTGCTGGTTATATAAGCCCAGATAGTGGGTCAATAGAATTAAATGGCATCCCCATTCATCAAAATTCTATAGAAGCTAAAAAAATAATAGGCTACTTGCCAGAGTCCAACGCCTTGTATGAGCAGTTGTATGTAAAAGAATATTTACAATTTTTAAGTAGCATTCATCGTATTGAAAATGTAAGTCAAAGAATTTCAGAATTAATAGAACAGACAGGGTTAGGCTTAATGCAACATAAAAAAATTGGAACTTTATCTAAGGGATACAAACAAAGACTTGGCATTGCAGCAGCCATAATTCATCAACCGAAATTAGTTTTATTAGATGAGCCTACTTCGGGTTTGGACCCCAATCAATTGATTGAAATTAGGGCCTTGATTCAATCTTTAAGCAATGACGCACTTATTTTATTTTCTACCCATATATTGCAAGAAGTGACGGCCATTTGTGATCGAGTGTTAGTATTGCATCAAGGGAAACTGGTTGCAGATGAGCCTATTGGCGAATTATTGGAAAAACACAATACCAATTTAGAAGAAATATTCAAATTGCTTACCCATTAAAAAAAAGGGTGTAAATTGCGGTCTCCTTTTGATAACAGATATTTTAGACCTTAAACAATAAACAAATGAGTTACATTATTGAAGTACGTGCTAGACAAATTTTAGATAGCCGTGGAAATCCTACCGTTGAAGTAGATGTATTAACAGATGAAGGCGCTTTGGGCCGTGCAGCTGTTCCTAGTGGAGCAAGTACAGGCATACATGAAGCAGTTGAATTAAGAGACAACGATAAGAAAAAATATGTTGGTAAAGGGGTCTTAAAAGCAGTAAAAAATGTAAATGATTTAATTGCAAAGACCATCACTGGTTTTGATATTACGGCTCAAGCAGAGATAGATCAAATGATGATTGATTTAGATGGTACTGCCAACAAAAGCAAATTAGGAGCCAATGCTATTTTAGCAGTGAGTATGGCGGTGGCTAAAGCAGCTGCAGAAGAAGCTAACCTACCTTTGTATAGATATATTGGCGGAACCAATGCAAGAACATTGCCCATGCCAATGATGAACATTTTAAATGGCGGTGCTCATGCCGATAATAAAATTGACTTTCAAGAATTTATGGTTATGCCAGTAGGCGCTCCTAGTTTTAGCGAAGGTTTGCGTTGGGGTGTTGAAATATTCCATTGCTTAAAAGGGGTATTAAAGAAAAGAGGATTTAGCACCAATGTAGGGGATGAAGGTGGTTTTGCACCCAACATTCAAAGCAATGAGGAGGCTATTGAAACGGTATTGGAATCCATCCATGCAGCTGGGTTTAAAACAGGTTCTCAAATTGCCATCGCGATGGATGCGGCCAATAGTGAGTTGTGGGATGCTAAAAAGAAAAAGTATGTTTTCCATAAAAGTTCTGGCAAAGAAATGAGCAGCGATCAATTAGTGAAGTATTGGGAAAAATGGGTGAAACAATATCCAATAGTATCTATTGAAGATGGTATGGCTGAAGACGATTGGGCGGGTTGGAAAAACCTAACAGAAACAGTGGGAGACCGTTGTCAATTGGTAGGGGACGATTTATTTGTAACCAATGTAACCAGAATCCAAACCGGTATCGATAAAAAAATTGCCAATGGATTATTAGTTAAAGTAAATCAAATTGGTACTTTAACTGAAACTATTAACGCGGTTACTTTGGCGCAACACAACGGGTACAATACTATTATGTCGCACAGAAGTGGTGAGACAGAAGATACCACTATTGCAGATTTAGCAGTAGCATTGAATTGCGGACAAATTAAAACTGGTTCAGCTTCACGTACCGATCGTATGGCGAAGTACAATCAATTAATTCGTATCGAAGAGCAATTAGGTGAGACGGGCGTATTCCCCACTAAAGGGAAATTGAAATTTGGTAATAAATAATTTACTATTCAATAGAAAATAGGTAGAGGAGCTCCAAGGGGCTCCTCTTTTTTTGGAAGAATTTGCCTAATTTTACTTCCATCTATCTTATGGCCAATTTTAAAAAAATACTCCCTATTATTTCCAATCGCTATTTCATAGTTGCCATGGGTTTTGCAATTTGGATGGTGTTTTTTGATCAGCGTGATTTTTTCCAACAAAAAGAAAGAGCGTTGGAATTAAATAAATTGGAAGCTGCAAAAAAATATTATCAAGATGAAATTTCTAAAACAAAAAAGCAGTTGGAGAATTTACAAAATAATCCTGCTGCCATAGAAAAATTTGCTAGAGAGCGTTATTTATTGAAACGGGATGGCGAGGAAGTGTATTTGTTTGAAGACAGCAATACTAGCGCTGATAAAAAATGACAAAGAGCCAACGTTATCAATCTGTGCTTGCCTATTTCCAACAGCTTGTGCCTATTGCAGAAACCGAATTACTTTACAACAATCCTTTTGAATTATTGGTAGCCGTTATTTTATCTGCTCAGTGTACGGATAAACGGGTGAATCTTACCACGCCCAACATTTTTAAAAAATATCCAACGCCTCAAAAAATGGCGCTTGCAAATTTTGATGATTTGTTTGGGCTAATAAAAAGCATCTCTTATCCTAATAATAAAACAAAGCATTTAATTGGGATGAGCCAATTGCTGTTGCAAAATTTTAATGGGGAAGTTCCGTTAACGGTAGAGTCCTTAATTACCTTGCCTGGGGTGGGGCGTAAAACAGCCAATGTGATTACTAGTGTAGTGGACAAGCAACCGAATATGGCGGTGGATACGCATGTATATAGAGTGAGTAGGAGATTGGGCTTGGTGCCTTTAACGGCAACCACTCCTTTGGCAGTGGAAAAAGAATTAATTAAACATATTCCTAAGGCCTTAGTGCACACAGCACATCATTGGCTGATACTTCATGGCCGTTATACTTGTTTAGCAAGAAGTCCTAAATGCAATGCATGCGGTTTACTTTCATTTTGTAAAGAAGGGCAAAAAAAAGCGTCCCAATAATTCGGGACGCTTTTATAAAATCTTTTCTGCAATTTTTATAAATACTGTTCTACTGCAGTGACTAATTCTTGTTTAGTAATTGGAACGCCCATGATTTTATTGTATCCTTTCGCATCCACAAAATATTTATCACGAATAATTTTAATTAATTGTCCGTTGTTAATTTCTGGGATGACCACGGTTTCAAAATTCTTTAAGATATCGCCTAAGTTTTTAGGGAAAGGACGCATATACTTTATATGTGCATGGCTTACTTGTTTGCCTTGACTTTGTAATTCTAATGCGGCACTCTTAATGGTTCCATAAGTGGAACCCCATCCTAATATCAATACTTTTCCTTTCTCCGCACCTGAATCAATGGTTTGTAAAGGAATGTAATCTGCAATTTTTTCAACTTTAGCTTCTCTCGACTTCACCATGAATTCGTGGTTCTCGGAATCATAGCTTACGTTACCTGTTTCCGCTTGTTTTTCTAATCCACCAATTCTATGTTCTAAACCAGGGGTACCAGGAATAGCCCATGGTCTTGCGCCTTTTTCATTTCGTTTGTAAGGAAGGAATTTTTCTTCGCCTTCGTCTAATCCTTTTTTAAATTTCACTTCAATCGTTGGCAAACTAGCTGCCGTTGGGAATTTCCAAGGTTCAGCACCATTGGCAATATATCCATCACTTAATAAAATAACTGGAGTCATGTGTTGAATGGCTATACGAATTGCTTCAAATGCCATGTAAAAACAATCACTAGGGGTAGAAGCTGCGATAATAGGAATAGGTGCTTCTCCGTTACGTCCATAGTAAGCTTGCATTAAATCGCTTTGCTCTGTTTTGGTAGGTAAGCCTGTAGAAGGGCCACCTCTTTGAATATTAATAATCACCAAAGGAATTTCTAACATCATGGCAAGGCCCATGGCTTCCGTTTTTAAAGCCATACCAGGTCCTGAAGTGGAAGTCATACCAATGGCGCCACCGTAGCTTGCGCCAATAGCAGCACTAATACCAGCAATTTCATCCTCTGCTTGAAAAGTTTTTACACCAAAGTTTTTATACTTGCTTAATTCATGTAAAATATCAGTAGCGGGTGTAATGGGGTAAGTC
>CANHOY010000082.1 GCA_947462495.1 Bacteroidota bacterium | reverse complement strand
GCTTCTTTTAAAATCACTTCATGATACCCTTCTGTTGCAATAAATATATGGTATCCTAATTTTTCGAATGTTTTAATGAGTGAAATACACCTTGTGGCGTGTCCCAAACCCCAATCAATGGGTGAAATACAAACGGAAGGCTTTTTCATAAAGTGCTAATTTAATCAATATTATACATGTTTAAAACTGTAAATTTGATTTAGGATTAAAACTACCTCAATGCCTTTACTTACAAAAGATAGATCTATTGCTTTATATGCCGCATTGGTTTCCTTTGGCACCTATGTTTTTATTTTTGGATTTAGAAAATCTTTTACTGTTTGCACTTTTGATGAATTAACTTTTGGCCCTATTGCCTATAAAACAGCATTGGTGATTAGTCAAATGTTAGGGTATTTGTTGGCTAAGTTTTATGGTATTAAATTTATTTCAGGCCTACAGAAAGTAAATCGGTATAAAATTATTTTTTTATTAACTGGAATTGCTTGGCTAGCTTGGTTTTTATTTGCTATTGTTCCAGCGCCTTATAATGTAGTTTTTTTGTTTATAAATGGATTTCCTTTAGGTATGTTGTGGGGGGTTGTTTTTTCTTATGTGGAAGGGCGCAAGAGTACCGATTTCATTGGTGCAGCTTTAGCTGTGAGTTTTATCTTTGCTTCGGGATGGGTAAAATCGGTAGGGGCTTGGTTAATGGCACAATTTGCAATTACCCAATTTTGGGTTCCTTTTTGTACAGGATTGGTTTTTGCGTTACCACTTATGATATGTGTATATGGTTTAGAAAAAGTACCCCCTCCTTCGGAAGAAGATGAGTGGCTAAGAACGAAGCGCATTCCCATGACAGCGATCGATAGAAAAAATTTATTGAAACAATACTTACCTGGCATTATTGCCTTTGTGGTTATATATTTATTTGCTACTATATTTAGAGATATCCGAGATAATTTTTCTGCAGATATGTGGAAAGAGATGGGCTATGTATCGAGCCCTTCTATATTTACACAAACAGAAACTCCAATTACTATTTTTATTTTAATTATTATGGGCGCTGTGGTGCTGATCAAAAATAGTTTCAAGGCGTTAATGGTGGCCCATATTTTTATATTAATTGGATTTATAGTAGCAGGTGTTTCTACTTATTATTTTTCCCTACAATTATTAGATCCTTTTTGGTGGATGATTTGGGTGGGCCTTGGTTTATACTTGGTGTATATCCCGTTTAATTCTATTTTCTTTGATCGTTTGATTGCTGCATTTTCTATGAAAGGCAATGCTGGCTTCTTTATATATGTTGCGGACTCCGTGGGTTATGTGGGAAGCGTTAGTGTAATGTTAGCAAAAGAAGGAATGAGTTTACAAATAAAATGGACGCAATTTTTTTCTCAAAGTGTAATGATACTTTCTCTAGTGGGAATATTCATTACTCTCTATGCAATGTATTATTTTTCAAAAAAACATAAGGCAACTCAAACCATTGCTTCTTTCTAAGCCGCTAATGGTACAACCTTTTTATTTTTCTAAACTAAGTACAATGCCATTAATGCAATAACGTAAGCCTGTCGGCGGCGGGCCATCTTCAAATACATGCCCTAAATGCGCCTTGCATTTTCCGCATTCTACTTCAGTTCTCACCATGCCATGGCTATTGTCGGGAATATAAATAATAGAACTTTTAGTAATGGGTTCAAAAAAGCTAGGCCAGCCACAACCACTTTCAAATTTGGCCGTGCTTTTAAATAAGGGGTTACCACAGGCTGCACAATGAAAAGTACCCACTTCTTTACTTGTTTCAAAAGCACTACTAAAAGGCCTTTCGGTTCCTTTTTCTCTTGCTATTTGATACACTTCGGGCGATAAAACTTGTTTCCAAACACTGTCTGCTAGTACCAACTTTTCTTTGTTAGTGGTGGAGTAAAACTTGTTTTTTATTTCTGACATAGTGGATTTATTTAAAGTGCTTTTATTTGGACTTTGAGCGCAAGCCCCTAAACTTAGCATTAACAAACAACTGATGATTTTGTACATAGATTCTTATTCGGTAGTAAAAATACTAACAACTATTCATCTTTTTTGTTTAGAATTTATAAAATAATTGATTTTTTCTCTTTCTCCTATCGAGTGGCTACTTACTCAATTAAAAATAATTAAAATTTAAGCCAGTTCTGTATCTTTACTACCAATAAAATAGCATGTTTAATTTAATCTTATTTGGCCCTCCGGGCAGCGGCAAAGGCACTCAAAGTGAGCACATTATTGAATCCTTTGGATTACAACACCTGAGTACTGGAAATTTATTAAGAACAGAAATTGCCAACCAAACTACTTTAGGCATGGAAGCAAAGCGTTTAATGGATGCTGGGCAATTAGTACCCGATGCGGTAGTGATTGGTATGGTAGGAAATTTTATGGATGCACGTCCTGAAGCAAAAGGGTTTTTATTTGATGGTTTTCCACGCACTACAGCACAGTGTGTTGCCTTAGATGCTTTATTGAAAGAGAAAAAAAGTGAAATTAATGTGGTGTTAGCACTTGAGGTAAGTGAAGAAGAATTAGTAAAAAGATTATTAGGACGTGGTTTAACATCGGGCCGTAGCGATGATACCAATGAAACTATCATCCGTGCAAGAATTCAAGAGTATCATGATAAAACTACTGCTGTGGCTACCTATTATGCAAAATTTAATAAAGTAGTAGCGGTAACAGGAGAAGGTACGGTGGAAAGTATTTACGCCGATTTGAAAAAAGAAATTGATGCAAGAATTTAATTATTAAATGTTTAGTCCACCACAAGCACTTATTACTTGTCCGGTAATATAGCTACTTAAATCACTTGCTAAAAACAAAGTGGTGTTGGCAATTTCTTCTGCTTTACCAAAACGTCCCAAAGGGATTTTATCTAAAAAAGCTTTTCCAGCATCCCCTTCATTTAAATAATGAGTCATATCGGTTTCAACAAAACCAGGTGCGATGGCATTGCATCTTATATTACGACTTCCTATTTCTAAGGCAATCGATTTAGTAAATCCAATAATACCTGCTTTACTTGCTGCATAACTACTTTGTCCTGCATTGCCTCTAATGCCTATAATTGAACTCATATTAATAATACTCCCCGCTTTTGCTTTCATCATAGGACGAATCACTTGCTTGGTCATATTGTAAACGCTTTTCAAATTCGTATTAATAACATCATCCCATTGTTCGGGGGTCATGCGTAATAATAAATTATCTTTTGAAATACCTGCATTGTTCACACAAATATCTACTGTACCAAAACTGGCTACTACGTCATTGACAAAACTTTCACAAGCTGCAAAATCGGCAGCATTGGCTTTATACGCTTTTGCTTTTACACCTAATTTTTCTATTTCAGCTACCAAGCTATTAGCCTTATCTGCACTACTATCACTTACATAAGTAAAAGCAATATGACTTCCTTGTTCTGCTAGTTTTAATGCAATAGCTGCCCCAATACCGCGTGCAGCGCCAGTGACTATTGATACTTTCCCGGTAAGTAGTTTCATAATGTTTTATTTATACAAAGATAACAAGTTTGTTTATTTTAATCCTTGATGAATTTTTTTTATTTCATCTACATAAATGCGTTCATTAGACAAACGTGGCACTTTATGTTGTCCACCTAGTTTTCCTTTTTGTTTGAGCCATTCATGAAAACAACCCGCTTTAACTGCCGTAATTTGCGGAAGGTCTAGGGCAATATCTTTATGTCGTTTGGCTTCGTAATCACTATTGGCTGCTTGTAAATTTTTGTCTAATAAAAAAGTAAAGGCTTCTAGATCTTTTGGATTTTCATCAAACTCAATTAACCATTCATGTGCTCCTTTATTTTTATCAGACATGTAAATAGGCGCTGCCGTATATTCCTTAATACTAAGTCCCATTGCAGAGCAGGTTTCACTAATCGCTTTATCGCTATTGTCTGCAATCACTTCTTCTCCAAATGCATTGATATATTGTTTTAAACGGCCGCTTACTTTTATGCGAAAAGGATATACACTTACAAATTGTATGGTATCTCCCACTAAGTATCGCCATAAACCACCATTGGTACTAATGATAATCGCATAATTTTTTCCTATTTCTACTTTGTTCAAACCATAGGTAATAGGTTGTGCTTTTCCATATTCTTCAATAGGCATGAATTCATAAAAAATACCATGTTCTAAATACAATAACATTCCCTCTTCCCCAATCCTGTCTTGCGCTGCAAAAAATCCTTCACTTGCATTGTATATTTCTAAGTAATTACAATCGGGGCCAATGACTTTTTTAAATTGTTCTTTGTAAGGAGTAAAGGATACACCACCATGAATGTACAATTCGAAATTGGGCCAAACTTCTTTTATATTTTTCTTCCCCGTTATTTCTAAAATTCTTTTTAACAACACTAAAGTCCAAGTAGGCACCCCCGCAATAGAAGTTACATCTTCATTGATGGTACTTTGCGCTAAGCTTTCAATTTTATTTTCCCATTCATCCATTAAGGCAATAGATAATTCTGGTGTACGAATAAAACCCGACCAGAAAGGAGAATTTTGTAATAATACAGCACTTAAATCTCCATATTGAATATCTTCTTTAATGGGATGCACTTGATGACTTCCTCCAATCACTAATCCCTTTCCAGTTAAAAGATCACTATCGGGTAGTGCATGGTAATAATTGGTTAAAACATCTTTCGATCCTTGAAAATGATTGTCCTCAATGCTTTCTTTAGTAAGTGGAATAAATTTACTTTTATCACTGGTCGTCCCACTACTTTTGGCCAACCATTCTACGGGCGTATTCCATAATACCGCTTCCTCTCCATTCATGATTTGTTCTATAAAGGGCTTTAAATCTTCATATTCTTGAATAGGAACAGTCGCTTTAAAAGTTCTGATATTGAAGATTTCTGCAAACTGATATTTTAAGCCAAACTGGGTGTACTGACCATGTGTGATTAAATCCTGCAATATTTCGCGCTGTGCCGCAATGGGGTCACTTACCCAATGTTCAATGCGCCAATAACGCAATCGGGCTAATCTGGAGAGTGCGGGGCTAAAAATTTTCATATCCTCCTCACAATATAAGCATTACGCTTGTATAAATTAAGTAATAATGGTAGTATTTGGAGCGACTTATTTTGCTTTTTGTCCCATCTCGATAATCCAATCTTTTCTCTTTAATTCAAAGTTGGTTCCCAGATACAATCGACGCACCTGATCGTCTTCGGCCAATTCTTCTGCTGTGCCATGTTTGAAAATCTTTCCTTCAATTAATAAATAAGCTCTATCACAAATAGAAAGGGTTTCATTTACATTATGATCGGTAATTAAAATACCAATGTCTTTTAATTTTAAACGAGATACTACTGACTGAATATCTTCCACTGCTATAGGATCCACTCCAGCAAAAGGTTCATCTAATAAAATAAATTTTGGATCTACGGCCAATGCGCGTGCGATTTCAGTACGGCGACGCTCTCCACCACTTAAACTATCTCCGTTATTTCCACGCACCTGATGTAAATTAAATTCATCCAATAAGCTTTCTAATTTATACGCTCTCTCTGCTTTAGTTAATTTGGTCATTTCTAAAACAGCCATGATATTGTCTTCGACAGATAATTTTCTAAAGACACTTGCTTCCTGTGGTAAGTAACCTAAGCCCATTTGAGCTCTTTTGTACATCGGTAATTTGGTAATGTCTTCATCATTTAAAAATACACGGCCTTCATCTGGTGCTATTAATCCTACTACCATATAAAAAGTGGTGGTTTTGCCAGCACCATTGGGTCCGAGTAAGCCAACTATCTCTCCTTGCTTTACCGAAATACTTACCTGGTCTACTACCTTACGGCCTTTGTATTGCTTTATTAATTTATCGGTATGTATGGCAAGTATCAATGTAAATAATTTATACAAAAATAAGGGTTATTGGGTCTTTTACCCTTACAGCTTAATAATATTATATATTTTTGCGCAACAAGGGGGCAGCTAGTCGGGTTTCCATATTGAAACAACCAGTGCTCTCCAAAGCAAATCGTATATGAAGGTTATTGAACATTTGTCTAATGCCAAGGACACATTGGTATCTTTTGAAGTTTTACCTCCTTTAAAAGGGAAAACCATTGCTTATATCTATGAGCATTTAGATCCTTTGATGGAATTTAAGCCGTCATGGATTAATGTAACCTATCATCGCAGTGAAACTATTGTTCGAAAAAAAGAAGATGGAACGGATGAAAAGGTAGATGTGCGCAAGCGTCCAGGAACAGTGGGTATTTGTGCAGCCATCATGAATCATTATAATATTGATGCAGTGCCACATATTATATGTGGTGGATTTTCTAAAAGAGAAACAGAAGATGCGTTAATTGACTTACAATTTTTAGGGATAGATAATTTATTGGTGTTAAGGGGAGATGCAGAAAAAAATCAAAAAACTTTTATTCCAGAACCCAATGGTAATAAACAAGCTATTGAATTATTACAACAAGTAGTAAGTTTGAATAAGGGTGAATATTTGGATAAAGACATTATCAACGGCAGCAAAACTAATTTTTGTATGGGCGTTGCAGGTTATCCTGAAAAACATTTTGAAGCGCCTAGTATGGAATTTGATTTACAACGTGCCAAAGCCAAAGTGGAGGCTGGAGCAGAATACATTATGACACAAATGTTTTTTGACAATAAAAAATATTTTGAATACGTAGATGCTTGTAGAAGTATTGGCATTACCGTTCCAATTATTCCAGGATTAAAACCTATTACGAATAAAAAGCAATTGACTATTTTACCCAATATTTTTTACGTAGACATACCTACAGATTTATCTTCAGCCATGCTTGCGGCAACCACTGATGCTGCTTGTGAGCAAGTAGGAACTGAGTGGTTGATACAACAAAGTAAGGAGCTAAAAGCAGCAGGGGTGCCAGTATTACATTATTATACTTTAGGCAAACCTCAGGTAGTTAAAGATGTGGTGGCTGCTGTGTTTTAGTATCAATTTTATTCTATTTTTAAGAAAGCCTTCTTTATTTCTTTTTATTAGTATTCACTAAAAAATCATTGAATTGTTCTAAGCTCAAATTCTTTGCAATAATTTTTTTATTGCTATCTAATAAATAAAAAGTAGGTGTTTTATACACATCATACAATTGACGAATAGTGGTCGGTAAGCCTGCTTGTATTTCTTTATTTAAATCGGCTTCTGTTTGGTAAGCATGTATCCAATCTTG